>CALFYN010001098.1 GCA_937952345.1 uncultured Acidobacteriota bacterium | reverse complement strand
TGCGTATTCCGGCGATGCCGATCACTCATTCCGATTTCATGCCGATCACCCATTCCGGGCTGATGCCGATCACATCGGAGCGAAGCGACGCTGGCTTGTTTCATGATCCAAGAGTGATCGGCATCAGTCAATCTTTCTGATTGGATTTCTGCCCTCAGCGGGGAGGGGGGTGTGGGGCGAGGGGGCGGCGTTTGAGCCCCCTTGCCCCGCCCAGCAATGGAGAGAACCACGGGGTTGAACCGGCTCAGCCATTGTCTTTCTCCACTTTCTGCGCACGCTTTCTGCGCATCGATTCCCCCTTCAGTTCGATACGGTGAGCGTTATGCACAAGCCGGTCCAGGATCGAATCGGCAATAGTGGGATCGCCGATCTGCGTGTGCCAGTTTGCCACCGGAAGCTGGCTCGTCAACAACGTCGATCTGGCCTGATAGCGCACATCGCAGATTTCCAGAAAGTCGCGCCGCTCGGCCTCCGTCATCGGTGCCATGGCCCAATCATCCACTATCAGTAGATCCACGTGGGAGAACTGATACAGCAGCCGGCTGTGGGTTCCGTCGGCGCGCGCCGTGGCCAAGCCGCGAAACAGTTCCGTCGCCTTCTGAAACAGGGCGGTGTACCCATCCCGGCAGGCTTTCTGCGCCAGTGCCCGTGCCAGCCACGTTTTACCGATCCCGGTGGGTCCGATCAGGAACAGATGTTGATGCTCCCGCACCCAAGCCGATTCCTGCGTCAGAGAGCGCATCAGTTGCCGGTCCAGCCCGCGCGCGGTGCGGTAGTCGATGTCTTCCACACAAGCTGTACCTTGCAGCCGACCATTGCGCAACCGCCGCTCCAGGGCACGGTTCTGCCGCCAGTTCCACTGCCGGTCGATGAGCAGACCGAAGCGCTCTTCAAAGCTCAGCCCTTGCAGATCGGCACTTTCCTGTTGCTCGCGAAGAGCTTCCGCCATGCCGCGTAGGCGCATGGCAATGAGTTTGTCCACTGTCGGTTGAGTCAGCATGATTCATCCTCTTTCTTGGTTTCACTTTCTTCGTGGTGGGGAGGTTCGCAGCCGTCGTAGTAGCTGGGGCCGCGGAGATTGGCATGGTCGATGGGCGGCGGTGGAGGCTCTGCCTCATCGATCGCTTGCCCATCGAGGTTGTTGGCAAGAATGGCTTTCAGACTTTTGTAGGAACGTGCGTTCAGCGCCAGCGCTCGCCGTGCACCAGCTTCCATGCGGGAGTGAGGATATTTCTCGCCGAGCCGGATAATGCCCAGACACGACCGGAAGCCCTGTTCCGGATGAGGCTTGCTGGCCAGCACATGTTCGACGAGCTTCGCCGTTTCCGGGCCGATCTTGGCGGACCACTCGATGAGACGGGAGGGCGTCCATTCCAGGTACCGCTGGTGCGCCTTGGGCCGGTGCTCGGCGATCGTGGTGGCACGGTAGACGCCCGAAGAGCGCGCGTGCGAACTGACGCGAACTCCTTGATGGAAGATTTCCACGATACGGTCGGAGCCACGCACCTCCACTTCCTGCTGCGTCAGTGTATAGGGAACGCTGTACCAGTGGCCCTCGAACTGCACGTGGTAGTCGACGTTCACCCTTGCTCTCTTCCACTCTCCGTACTGATACGGCTCCACGGGCAGAGGCTTCAGCGCAGGTTGATCCACACTTTCGAACAATGACTGGCGAGAACCTGGCTGTTTGCGGAACGGGCGCTCGTTCAGCCGCACCAGCAAGGCGGCGATGGCCTCGTTGGCTTGACCGAGAGAGAAGAACGTCCGTTTGCGCAGTGCGGCCAGTATCCAGCGCTCCGCCAGAAGCACTCCGGCTTCCACTTTGGCCTTGTCGCGCGCTTTGCCCACGCGGGCCGGAACGACGGCGACGCCATAATGCTGTGCCATCTCCTCATACGTGCGGTTGACGCCCGGTTCGTAGCGGCACGCCTTGCTGACGCCGGACTTCAGGTTGTCCGGCACAACGATCTCGGGAACACCTCGAAAGAAGTCAAACGTGCGCAGGTGTGCTCCAATCCAGTCCGCCAGCCCTTGCGTCCAAGTGGCTTCGGCATAGGTGTAGCTGCTGGCCCCCAAGACCGCAACGAACAACTGCGCCGGCCGGATCTCGCCAGTGTCGGGATCCTGGATAGGAATCGTTTGGCCGGCATAGTCCACGAACGCCTTCTCTCCGGCGCGGTGCTCTTGGCGCAGCACGAACTCCTGCTTGCCGCGCCAGCGTTGGTACAACTCGCAATAGCGGCTGTAGCCATAGCCGTCCGGGTGCCGCCCTCGGTACTCTTCCCACAGCAGCATCAACGTCAGATGCTTGTGTTGCTGGAGTTCGGCACGAATAGCGGCGAAGTCTGGCACGGGGTGCCGGTCTGAGGTTGGCGGCGCCACCGGAGCGGCGGGTAACAAAGCGCCGGCGAGTTGCGTATCATCCCAGTCAGCCACGTCCGCAAAGCGGATTCCCGAGGTCTCGGCGGCTTTGATGTAGGCCGAGACGGTGCTTTGCGAAATGGAGCAACTACGGGCAATCTGGCGTTGTGCCAGGCCTTGCGAATGCAGTCTGAGAACTTCCTTGATCTTACGCATGGACAAACCTTTCTGCGGCAAACTGATTTCCTCCACCATTCAGTGGAGGCCAGATGCCGCCGAACGAGTCAGTCCAGCGTCACTTCGCCAATGAGATATTCAACAGGATTCCGGGGAAGACGATCACCATTCCGGGGTGGACGCGAAAAATGATCGTCATCGCATCGGAACGGTGATCGGCATCGTCCCGGAATCGTGATCGGCTTCATTTCGGAATTGTGATCGACATCGCATCGGAACGCTGATCAGCATGCCCCGGAATACGCA
>CALFYN010001097.1 GCA_937952345.1 uncultured Acidobacteriota bacterium | reverse complement strand
AGTAATTACACCACCTGTAAAACAAGACACTTCAGGTAGTGCGTTTCCGCCACCGTCAACAACACCGGATGATCCAGCGCCTGCGTGCGCCGCTCCAGCACCCGTAGCGTACGCCCCGCATCGAGCGCCGCCGCGGCGATCACCTCAAACAACGCGGCCTCGCTCACATGATGCGAGCAGGAACAACTCACCAGCACGCCATCGCGTTCCAGCAACCGCAGCGCCCGCAGGTTGATCTCCTTGTACCCGCGCAACGCCCCTTCCACCGCGCCGCGCGACTTGGCGAATGCCGGCGGATCCAGCACGATCGTCTGGAATCGCCTCCCTGCCGCATCGTGCCCGGCGAGCAGATCGAACGCATTCGCCTCAAGCCAGTGGACGTTGCCTATCCCATTCGCCGAAGCATTCTTCGCCGCCGTCGCCAGCGCGGCTGAGGACGAATCCACGGCCTCCACGGAATCGCACCGCGCCGCCATGTGCAGCGCAAACCCGCCGGTACACGTGAAGCAATCGAGCCCGCGTCCGCGAGCCCATCGCGCCGCCGCCTGGTAATTCTCCCGCTGGTCGAGAAAGATCCCCGTCTTCTGACCGCCCAGCAGATCCACATGCCAGCAGAGGCCGTTCATCCGCATCGACACCTCGCCCGGCACGTCGCCCAGCAACACCTTCGTCTCGCGAGGCAGCGCCTCCCGCGTACGGACCTCCACATCGTTCCGTGCCACGATTCCTTTGGGAGAATACATCTCGCGCAGACAATCCACAATCAGCGATCCCGCGGCATCCATGCCCTGGTTGAGCAACTGCACCGCGAAGTAGTCACCATAGCGATCGACAATCAACCCGGGCAGTAAATCCGCCTCGCTGTACACCAGCCGGTAGCACTCGTTGTCCCCCGCCACCGAAGCACGATAGGCCGCCGAGCGGCGCAGGCGCTCCATCACGAAGTCGCGGTCAAACGACACTGCTTCCCGCGACAGCATGCGCAATGTGATCTGCGAAGCAGCACTGTACAACGCAGTCCCCAACAATCGCCCGGCGCCATCCACCACGCGCACGGGCGCACCGGCAGCCGCATTCCCGCGATCCACTACATCGCTTGCAAAAATCCAGGGATGTCCACTTTCGATTCGCCCAGCGGCTTTGCGATTGACCCGGACCTCTGCACCCATTAGCGGGTCAGCGCCATCAATCGCTCAATGCGCTGCTCCGTCGCCGGGTGCGTGGAGAACAGCCGCATCATCGCCTGGCCATTGAACGGCTTGATGATGTACATGTGCGACGCGGCCGGCGACACATCCATCGGGATGCGCTTGGAATAGCCTTCCAGCTTGCGCAGCGCGTTGATCATCGGCCGGGCGTTGCCCATATATTTCGCGGCCGCCGCATCGGCGCCATACTCCCGCGTGCGCGAGATCGCCATCTGGATTACCATTGCGGCGATCGGGGCGAGAATCATCATCGCCAATCCGCCCAACAGGCCGCCGCCGCCTTCTTCCTCATCGCTCGACCGGCCGCCGCCGAAGAAGAACATCATGCGAGCCACCATGGTGATGGCCGCGCCCAGCGTGGCGGCAATGGAGCTGATCAGAATATCGCGATTGAGAATATGCCCAAGCTCGTGACCGATGACGGCTTCCACCTCTTCATCGTCCATTAGTTCCAGCAGGCCAACGGTCACCGCGACGGAAGAATGCGACGGGTTGCGTCCCGTGGCAAATGCGTTGGGAGCATGCTCCGGAATCACCCACAGCCGGGGCATCGGGATCCCCATGCGCTGGCACAGCCGCTGTGTCATCGGGCCGATGCGGGCATAGATATGCGGATGCTCGCTAGGGGAGCAGGGCTGCGCCCCGCTCGACATCAAGGCAATCTTCTCTGAGAAGAAGTAACTGAAGAAGTTCATGGCCACAGCCAGGCCAAGCCCCATGACAAGCCCGCGCTCGCCGCCGAAGGCTTGCCCCGCGGCCAGAAACAGGCCGCTCATCAATCCAAGCAGAAGTACAGTTTTGACGCCGTTCATAGGGTTCTATCTCTATCTTATAGATTCTTGCGAGTGGCTTGGCGTTGCGAAATTCGGCGCCGCCGCTCCGCCCGCAACACCTCCCCCTCTTCGAGGCCGAAGTAGTGCGCCACTTCGTGCCAGACCGTATCGTTCACGATCTTCTGCAACTCCTCATCGTCATGGGCCATGCGTTCGTGCGGACCCTGATAAATTGTAATCGTATCGGGCATCGCGAACGGCTCGTTCACGCTTCGCACCGTCAGCGGACGCCCCTGATAGAGCCCCAGAAGGCCCGCTCGCGGCGGCTCTTTCTCCACCACAAACGCCAGATTCTTCAACCGTTTGCGAAACCTCTGCGGGACTTTCGCGATAGCCCGTTCCACCACACGATCGAATTCCCTCGAAGTCATGACCCTGCGCTACTATCTTAGTTTCTATGACCTCCGACGACAAACAGCGTCTCGCCCAGATTTCGGAAAACCTCGGCATAGGAGCCATCCGCCGCCACATCTTTCTCTGCGCCGATCAGACGAAGCCGAAGTGTTGCGACAAGGAAGCGGGCATCGCCAGTTGGGACTACCTTAAGAAACGCCTCGCCGAACTCGGCCTGATGCAGGGTCCCGATTGCGTCTTCCGCACCAAAGCCAACTGCCTCCGCGTCTGCGAGCATGGGCCGATCGCCGTTGTCTACCCCGATGGTGTGTGGTACCACTCGGCCACCCCTGAGGTCATTGAACGGATTCTCCAGGAGCACATTCTCGAAGGCCGTCCGGTGGAGGAATACGCCTTCGCCGTCAATCCCCTGGAGACGTAATCATCAACTCCGACGACCCATACACCCC
>CALFYN010001096.1 GCA_937952345.1 uncultured Acidobacteriota bacterium | reverse complement strand
GGCGCTTTATTGGCGAAGGTATACAGATATTCGCCGGCAGCCGTTTTCTGCCAAACGCCGGTGCTTTCGCCGGTCGCCTGGATGGCGGTTCGGCCGCCAGAGGTGCGCTGGCGGGTGATGTAGGAGACGTACTGCGTGCCATTGGCGGGGATGTAGGCCACCAGGAAGCTGACCGAGATGAGCCCCGGGGTTTCGATGCCGAGGCGGTCGAGAGGCTGCCCCTGCGGGTCTGTGAGTTTGATCCAGGCCCGTATGACGCCGTCGGCGGCGATTTCCGCTTTGGTTACCCTCATGACGAGCCCGGGGCGAACGAAGCTGGCGGTTCGTTCGTCGGCGTAGAATGCCTTTTCGGTGGATTTGAAGCTGGATTGGCTTCCACCGGCCACCAGGGCGGCTGCAATGAGCACGAGGCCGAGGATGACCAGGAGGCCTTTAAGATAAGAGTTCGATTTCATATGGGTACGAGAACAACTCGTGTGGCTGGTGTGCAAGCGGATGACCAGACGGTTCGGGTTTGTAAAATCTTGTAAAAACTAGGCGTGGGGGAGGTTCCAGGAGGGGGCTTTTCCCCCAAGTCCCACGGTGCTGCGCGTTATCGCGCCAGAGCGCGGCTTAGGGCCGCTGCGGCGAGCGGGGCCATGATCCGATAGCCCGCGTCGTTGGGGTGCAGGCCGTCTTCGCTCAGTTCCTTGCGGAGCATACCGGTCTCATCGAGCATGGCACTGAAGTAGTCGAGGTAGACATGGCCGTGCTGTTCGGCATAGTGCCGGATCCAGGCGTTCAAGGCCTGGATCTTCACGAGGGGGCGGCTGGCCGGGCGGGGGCGCTGGTAACCGTTGACGGGCAGGACGGAGCAGAGGACAACACGGATGCCGTGGACGGTGGCCAGTTCGGCCATGGAGGCCAGGTTGCCGCCGATTTCCTCAATGGTGGCGGGCCCGGTGTGCCCTGCGATGTCGTTGGTGCCGGCCAGAATCACGACCGCCGCGGGCCGCAGGGCAATGACGTCGAATCGGAAGCGGAGGAGCATCTGGGGGGTGGTTTGTCCCCCAATCCCGCGGTTGAGGTAGGGTTTTCCAGGGAAGAATTCCCCGACCGAGCGGCCCCAGACGTCGGTGATGGAATCGCCGAGGAATACGACGCGTTGCTCGTGCGGGGCCGGGGGCGGCGTCTGTGCATTTTCTGCGCGGTAGCGGGCCAGTTTGGGCCAATCGGACACGGTCTGGGCGCAGCAGACGGTGGCCAGCAGGAAGCAGAGGCGGTGCATCAACGGAGGGCCGTTTGGACCGCCTTGAGGGCGAGCGGAACCATGACTTCGTAGCCGGCGTCGTTGGGGTGCAGACCGTCGTAGGTCAGCTCCTGCTTGAGCACGCCTTTCGCGTCGAGCATGGGGGTGTAGTAGTCGAGGTAGACATGGCCGTTTTTGGCGGCGTAGTCCTTGATCCAGGCGTTGAGGGCTTGGATCTTGTCCATGGGGCGGCGTTCGGATTGTACCCGGATATAATCGCAGATGGGGAGGACGGAAGAGAGCACGACCTTAATGCCGTGGAGCTTGGCGAGTTCGGCCATGGTGGCGAGATTGCCCTCGATGTCTTCCAAGCTCATGGGGCCGGTGTTGCCGGCGATGTCGTTGGTACCGGCCAAGATAACGACGGCTTTGGGCTTGTGGGCGAGGACGTCGGGGCGGAAGCGGAGGAGCATCTGGGGAGTGGTCTGGCCGCCGATGCCGCGGTTGATGTAGGGTTTGCCGGGAAAGAACTTACCGTAGCGGCGGCCCCAACCGTCGGTGATGGAATCGCCCATGAAGACGACGCGTTCCTCGCCTGCGGAGGGAGGGGGGACGGTGGCGTTGTCGGCGCGGTAGCGGCCGAGCGCGGGCCAATCTTTGAGGCGCCGGTCGTTCAGTTCCAGTTGCTTACGCAACTTGCCGATTTCGTCGGGGGAAGCGGGGGGCGCCTGTCCCCAAGAGAGGGCCGCGGCGGCGAGCAAGAGGGCGGATGGAAGGAGCATTTCTCCCTATGCTAATCCGAAAGAGGGGAGGTTGGTCTATCGATAATACGATTCGAGAGAAAGAATGGGGGGAGGAGGGGCATGCCGCGGCGGTATGCGAGGGGAGTCGAATAAACTCAACTGTGTCTCTATGTTAGACCGGAAAAAGGTATCGCGTGGGGGTGTTTTCCACGCATTATCCACAACATTTGCAATTGGGAAAGTGGCATGTAAGTGCCTGTACTATCTGTTGGTTGCAGTCAAAAATCGATGCTGGATTTTTTTTCTTGACTCACTTTCGAAACCATCATAAGATCCAAATCAAACGAAGGATTTGTTCGGTTGTGAAACCGTCGAATCTGATTCTCCCATAACATCACCCCGGGATATCCGGGGCTTCTTGCCGATGCTCACCCTTAGGGGTGAGCATTCGCATTTTAGGGGAGGGGTGGGATCTCGACCCACTGGTGGGAAGCGGCGGAGCGGAAAATGGCCTCCAGGACGCGCATGTTGCGGAGGGAGTCCTCCAGGGGGACGGGGACGGTTCCAAGGCCCTGTACAGCCCGGGAGAAGGCTTCGCCCTGTATTGTGTACTGGTCGCAGACGGGGAAGAATTCCGGGGAGATGGTGCTGCCGGAGAGATCGCCACCATCATCGATGTCGATGCGGCAGGGGCGGTCGGGCGGGGCGTTGAAGGGGATCTCGATTTCGATGCGGCCCTTGGTGCCGTAGAACTGCATGCGCTGGTAGGGAACCAACTGCATGCCGCAGGTGAAGATGCACTGCCCGGAGGGGTAGTCGAGGATGGCGGAGGCGAGGCGGTCCACCTGCCATTGGGGGTGTTTTTCCACCAGACCGATCGCCCGGCGCGGCTCTTCGCCGAATATAAATCTTGAACAATGAATGGGATAGCACCCGATGTCCATGAGCGCGCCGCCGCCCCATTCGGGGATGCAGCGGACGTTGGCAGGGTCGGAGAGGAAATAGCTGAAGAAACCGCTGGCGGAGCGGAGATCGCCGATGCGGCCGCTGCCGGTGAGTTCCTTGACGCGGAGCCACTGCGGGTGGGTGTGGACCATGAACGCTTCGCCGATGGAGACGCCGGTGCGGTCGCGGACAGCGATCAACTGCTGGACTTCGGCGGAACTGAGGCCGAGGGGTTTTTCGCACAGAACATGCTTGCCGGCTTCGGCGGCGCGGATGGACCAAGGGACATGGAGGTGATTGGGGAGCGGGTTGTAAATGGCGTCGATTTCAGGGTCGGCCAGCAGTTCCTCGTAGGAGCCGTAGGCTTTGGGAATGCCGAGGGCGGCGGCGGCCTCGGTGGCCTTGGCCAGTTCGCGGGAAGCGATGGCAAGGACCGGGGTCTGCGCGCTCTGCTGCATGGCGGGGATGACCTTTTTCGTGGCGATTTTTGCCACGCCAAGCACTCCCCATCGAACCGGTTTGGTTGCGGGCATCCGGAGCCTCCTTACTTGAGCAGGCCGAAGTGGCCCACGAACATGGAATCGACCCCGGAGGAATAGAAACTGCGGACGGCGTCGCGGGGGTTGCAGACCAGAGGATCGCCGAAGAGGTTGAACGAGGTGTTGTAGAGGACGGGCAATCCGGTGGATTTGCCGGCGGCGTGCAACAGACGCCAGTATAAGGGGTTATCCTTTTCGGCAACGGTGTGGACACGGACGATGTCCTGGCCGAGGATGGCCGAAGCGAAACGATCGCGGTGGGCGGGCCGGACGCGGCCGACGGTGGCGAGGAAGCGGGAGTTGGGGCCGACTTCGAAATAGTCGGCGGCGATTTCGGCGGGGACGGAGGCGGCGAACTTGCGGAAGCCCTCGCGGTGCTTGATGAAGGCGTTGAGGTTTTCGGTGGAGTAGGGATCGAGGGGGGAGGCAAGGAGGCTGCGGTTGCCGAGCGCGCGGGGTCCGAACTCCATGCGTCCCTGCATCCAGGCGACGATCTTGTGGGCGTTCAGTTCGGCGACGGCGGCATCGATCAACTCATCCGTGGTTAACAGATAGCGGAACCGCAGCTTGCAGTTCTCGATGACCTGTTTGATGGCTTCGGGCGAGAACTCGGGGCCGAGGAAGAGGTGGTCGAGGCTGATGCGGGCCTGCTCGCGGCAGGCATGATGCCATGCGTAGGCGGCGGCTCCGAGGCAGGATCCGGCATTGCCGGCGGCGGGCTGGACATAGACTTCCCGCCAGTTGCCACAGCGTTCGAGGGCTTCGACGAGGAGGGCATTGAGGCCGAGTCCGCCGCCGAGGCAGAGGCGCTCGCCCTGGCCGGCCATGCGGATGACGGCGTGTTCCATGGCCCGCTGCATGCCGGCGGCGATGTGGGGGTGGAGTTCGGCGGGCGGGGCTTCTCCGTCGGCAAGGCCGAGGGCGTGGTAGAACTGGGCGCTGAAGCCTCCCTGGCCGATGCGGTTGCCGTCGAAGAAGGAGCGGTCCAGGCGGGGCCACTCGCCGGCGGAAAGGATTTGCGAGAAGAGATCGACGAAGCGGGTGTCACCGGAGGCGGAGAGCCACTGGACCTTATGTTCGTCGGAACCGGGAATGAAGCCGAGCAGTTGGGTGACGCGCCCGTAGAGATGGCCGATGGAGTCGGGGAAGTAGAGTTCGCGTTCGAGGTCGATTTCGGTTCCGGAGGCGTTCCAGAGGGCGCCGCAACGGAGGTCGCCGGAGCGGTCGAGGGTGAGAATCTTTGCGTCGGAGAAAGGGGAGAGATAGTAGGCCGCGGCGGCGTGGGCGAGGTGATGATCGACGACGACCAACTGGCTGTTGGGGAAACGCTGGCGGAGTTCGAGGTGGATGCGGGCGTCGGCGGAGGATGCCAGCGGCCGGACCATGGCGACGAAATTGACGTCATTGGGGTGGACGCCGGCCTGTTTCAAACAAAAAGCCAGCGAATGTTCCGGCAGGCCGCCGACCTGTTTCTGGCGGGAGAGCTTTTGCTCTTCCACCGCGGCAGCTAAATGTCCATCCTTCACAACCGCGCACGAGGCTTTTGCGTGCGCTCCCGCCATTCCTACGATGATCATGCTTTGTTGGTTACCGTCGAATTACCAGTATAAAGGGTGGGGGCGGTGGAACGGGCACGGAGGCGCTCATAGAGAGCGGCGAGTTGAGGGAGGGTGAGTTGTTCGGCGCGGAGGCGGCCTTCGGGGAGTTCGGATTCGGAGAGGTTCGGAAAATGGGGAGCGAGATTATTGCGCAGGTTTTTGCGTTTTTGTTCGAAACACCAGCCGGCGAAGCGGAGGAAACCGTCACGGTCGTCGACGGGGGGCGGGTGGGGGGTCAATTCGACGACGGTGGAATCGACCTTGGGGGGAGGGTCGAAGGCGCCGCGCCCGATGTTGAGGATTCGGCGGACCCTGGCGAGAGCCTGAGTGCGGACGGTGAGGTAGCCGTAGTCGCGGGTTCCGGGTTGGGCGGTGAGGCGGAGGGCGACCTCCTTTTGCATGAGGAAGACGGCGCGGAGGCAGGTTTGCGGGCCCAGGCGCAAGGTTTTGTCGAGGATGGGGGAAGTGATGTAGTAGGGGAGGTTGCCGGCGAAGACGGCGGGGCCCCATTGGGCGAGATCGACGTCGAGAACATCGGCCTGGAGCAGGGTGAAGTGGGGGTGGTGGGAGAAGCGGAGGCGGAGTTCGCCGGCGAGGGTGGGGTCGAGTTCAATGGCGATGAGGCGTTGGGTACGGGGGAGGAGATGTTCGGTGAGGGCTCCGTGGCCGGGGCCGATCTCGACGGCGAGGGGCGTCCCGGCGGGGCACACGGCGGCGGCGATTTTTTCCAGTGCCGGTTGCGAACGGAGGAAATGCTGGCCGAGTCGCTGGCCCAAGCTTAGCCCTTTACGTCGATGAAGGAGCGGCGGAACGAGAGGCGCACCTTGCCGGCGGTTGGCTGGCCGAAGGCGAGCGCCGGGGTAAAGCGGGCAAAGAGCAGGGTATTTTCGATTTCGCGTTTCAGCTCTTCGCTTTCGGTGCCCTGGGGGAGCTTATAGTCGATGACTTGGCCCTGTTCGTCGATGGTGACTTCGACGAGGAACTCCTGATCGGCGAAGGCAAACGGGGCAACGCTTTTCACGGTAGGTTCCTGGTAGAGCACGGTGGGGACATCTTCGAGCATGGTGCGGGCGGCCACGACGGGGTAGGTGGGGACGAGCATGCTGAAGAGGACCATGGCCGACACCATGCCACCGGCGAAGGGGATGGCGAGCGGGCGCATGAGATTTTCGAGGCGAACGGAAGCCGCCTGCCAAGCGTATCGGATGGGGTTGACTCGGGAAAGGTTGGCGCGGCGGCGGGCGCTTTCGGTGGCGGCCATGCCGAGCAGTTTCTCCGAGAGATGGGACGGCGGAGCGTGGCGGGGGAGCCGCTTGAGGAGGCTTCTGGCCTGCTCAATCTGCTGGTGGCGGCGCCGGCAGGAATCGCAATCGCGAATATGGACGGAGACCTCGCGGCGATCGGCGTTTGGCAAAACGCCGTCCACATAGGCCGAGAGCAACCGGCTCAACCGTCTGCACGGTTTCGAGGACAGGAATGCCAATGAGAATGCCATATAGTTATTCCACCACCTGGGCCTTGAAACGAACGGAGTGTTCCGGTTCGAGCCGCCCTGTTAGGGTTTTCCGCAGCGCTTCCCGCCCGCGGAGGATGCGTGATTTCACAGTGCCGATGGAAACTTGCAGAACCTCGGCGACTTCTTCGTAACTCATGTCCTCCATGTCACGCAAAATGATGGCAGGCCGAAAGACTTCGTTGATTTCGGCCAATGCCTGTTCGACGAGAGCCCGGGTTTCGGTTCCCGCCGCGAGTTCAAACGGCGATCTGCCGGGGTCGCTCAGGACGTCCTGATACGAGCGGCTGTTGTCTTCCTCGGCCTCCAATCCAATCTCGCGGCGGCGATGGCGGTAAAACCAGCGGCGCTGGTTGTAAGCCTCGTTGACGGCGATGCGATAGATCCAGGTCTTCAGCGAACTGCTGCCGCGAAAAGAAGCGGCGTTGCGGAAGACCTTGAGAAAAACCTCCTGCACGACATCGCAGGCGTCGGAGGGGTCGTCCATGAGGCGGTAGACGAGGTTGTAAACGGGCTGTTGATAGCGGGTGACGAGGGCCTCGAAGGCGCTTTCCTCGCCGTTGCGCAATCCTTCGACAAGCCACAGCGGCTCGGCTGGAGTGGAGTGATCCACTGCGGTGTCGATGGGAAAGCTGACAGTAGTGTCTGCCACCGGCGTGCCTCTACTTCAAATTCTACTCCCGAAAGCCACGGCCCGTGTGGGCCTACATGGAGATAGACACCGCGATGAGG
Source organism: uncultured Acidobacteriota bacterium (assembly GCA_937952345.1). Lineage (GTDB taxonomy): Bacteria > Acidobacteriota > Terriglobia > Bryobacterales > Bryobacteraceae > CADEFT01. The sequence continues at coordinate 123 of CALFYN010001096.1, read as the reverse complement.
TAGAAAGTTCCCTGGGGGTCAGACGCCGGCGATGGCTTCCCGGCTTTCCGGTTCCATGGCAGCAGTTGTGGAGATTGCCTGCTGGATGGTGTCGACCTGATCGCGCAAGGCTTGACGGCAGGA
>CALFYN010001095.1 GCA_937952345.1 uncultured Acidobacteriota bacterium | reverse complement strand
GTGGAAGATCCTCACCAGCCTTCCCCCCAAAACCATCGTCCAATCCATTGACTTCCACCACCTTCGCGACGCCCTCACCGAAGACGAACTCCTCCACATGCTCGAATCCCGAGCCGCCGCCAAAGAGCAGAACCTCGCCCGCCTCCAACTCGAAGGCCCCCGCGTCTACAGCACCGCCGGATGGTCCGGCCGCCCCCTCGAAGAAGTCCGCCAACTTTGCTCCACTCTCTACCAGCAAGGCACCCGAGCCTTCAAGGCCAAGGTCGGCCGGGGCCAGCAATACGACCGCCCCCGCGCCCTCGACGAAGACCGCCGCATGCTCAACGCCATCCGCGAATCCACGGGACCCGACGCCCTCCTCCTCACCGACGCCAATCAGAATCTCGGCGACTGGAAAAATGCCGCTTCCTATATGGCCGAATTAGCCGAATATCATCCGCTGTTCATCGAAGAGGCCATCGCCTACAACGACGTCATCGGCTACATCCGCCTCCGCGAAGCCCTCGCCCCCCTCGGCATCGGCGTCGCCGGCGGCGAACAGGCCCCCGATGCCGTCACCTTCAAGCAGATGCTCGCCGGCGGCGGACTCACCCATTGCCAGATCGATGGCGCACGCGTCGCCGGCGTCAATGAGTTATTCGCCATCATCGCCATCGCCGCCAAATACAACGTGCCCGTCTGCCCCCACAGCGGCGGCATCGGACTCGGCCAGCTCGTCGGAGCCCTCTCCGTCTTCGATCAGGCATGGTTCGGTAGCGAAGGCCGCTGGCTCGAATATCTCGAATTCCTCCAAAAAGGAGTCTTCCTCCACCCCCTCGAAGTGCGCAACGGGCATTACGTCTTGCCCTCCGCCCCCGGTTGGGGCCTCCAGATGGAGCCCGAATTCGTCGCCCGCTACCGCTACCCCGATGGCCCGGATTGCGCCCAAACAGAAGAGGCGGATCGCCTGGCCGCCGCGCAGCCCGGCTCTCCGCCTTATGTCCGTTATTGGGTCTGAAAACCCCTACCAGTACAGCTTCAATCCGAACTGCATCTGCCGCGGCGTGTTCCCCTGGCTGATCACCTGCCCGAAATTGCCCGCGTTCAGGTTCGCGCTCGGGCCGCCGAAGCGCACCCGGTTGAACATGTTGAACGCTTCCGCGCGGAAATCCAGCCGGATCCCTTCCGTGATCGAAAACGTCTTCGCCAGGCTCATGTTTTCGTTCATGCCCCAGAAGGAGCGCAGTTTCGGATTAAATCGCGTCAGATTCCCGAAATTCGCCGGCTGCGCCCCGAAGAACGCCGTCGGCTGCAGGAAGCGGTCCTTGTTCGGGTCGAACTCGTCTCCCGAAATCGGCGCCCTCCAGCCCTCATACGTGGCCACGGTGGGACGCGTCTGCTCATTGAAGATCGGCAGCGGATTGTTCCGCGTCAACGCCAGCGGCGTCCCGCTGTTGTATACCTGAATCGCCGCCAGACGCCAGCCGCCAATCACGTGGTCCAATACACCATTCGTCGCAAACCGGTTCCCCTTCCCGAACGGCAGATTGTACAGCGTCGAGAACTTGATCTGATGCGTTTGATCGTACAACCCGATGGATTTCTCCAAGCGCCGGTTATAGTGATCCTGTGACCCCGCCCCGTTCGCGTAGTAGGTGTCCGAATCCGTGATCAGCTTCGACAACACGTAGCTCCACTGGAACGTCAGCCCCTTCGAGAACCGCCGGTCTGCTTTCACCACGAACGCGTGATACGACGAATGGCCGCTCTTGTCGCCATTCTGCCCGTCCGTCACAATCGCCTGATACTGCGGGTACGGCCGCAGCGACTGCGCCACCGTCCGCACGTTCTGCTGCACAAAGCTGCTGAATGGCGGACGAAATCCGTTGTTCACAGCCAGCGCCGAGGTGATGTTCGCCCGCATGATGTTAAACGCCTGCACCTGCCCGAACTGCGCCACCATCGACTCCATCACCGACGTCGGAACCTGATTCAACGTCAGCAACCCCGTCTGCAGATGCGTGCCCACGCTCGCGTTGTAGCCGATCTCCAGCACCGTGTTGTCCGCCAACTGCCGTTGCATCGTCATCGTCCAGAACAGATTCTCCGGAGCTCGCGTGGCTTCCTGGCCCTGCCAGTAATCCACCGTGTTCCCGTTCGAAAACGCAGGGTTGATCGACGGCGGAAGCGTGTACGCCGGCAGTCCCTGATCCAGCAGGAACGTCGGCTGCACGCCCTGCGACGTGTTGTTGAACACATACTGGCCGATGAATCCGGCAAAGTGCCCGCTGCCCGCTACTGCCGTTACGCGGGAGAACGAACGCCCAAACCCCGTGCGAATCGTCGTCTTCCCATCCGGCGAATAGGCCAGCCCAAACCGTGGCCCCCAGCCGCCGTACCAGCCCGGCACCAGGCTGCGCCGGTTCTCACGTCCCGGTCCGAAGCCCGCAAACCACAGCGCCCCCAGCCTCCCATCCGCACCCGGATTCGGACGGTCCGGATTGAAATCCGAATACTCGTCTTTCCCGTTCGTCGGCGGCAGCGTGAAGTCGTACCGCAGCCCGATGTTCAGCACCAGCTTGCGCGTGATGCGCCAATCGTCCTGCGCATAGAAACCGTGATACGGATAATTCTGCGTCACCGCGCGGATCGTCTCCGTCCGCCCCAGGTGCGCATACCCCAACAGAAACGACGCGAACGAACTCCCGCCGCTATTCGGAAAGCTCGTCGAACCCGGAACGCTCGTGCCCAAAAAGCTGTAATCCGAACGTCCCGCGATATCCTGCTGCCCGAATCCATCCGCGTTCTGATTGTGATGCTGATACCCGAACTTGAACGAATGTGCTCCGCTGATGTAGCTCAAATCGTTCTTCAAGCCCCACCCCGGCTGATCCGTGCCGTTATACGACGCGCCGCCCCAAGTGCTGAACTCCGTGAAATTCGTCACCGGGAAATTCTGGTTGCAGTCGACCACGTTCTTGATGCAGACCTTGTCTTTCCAGTTCTGGTCCACGTTGGCCGAAAAGCTGTTCTTCGTAAACGTATTCTTCGCCCACGAGAAATGGTTCACCATTCGCGAATTGATCGTCCAGTCATGCGTCACGCGATAAGCTTCCGTGTCCCAGGCCTGAATCTGCCCATTCCACAGCGGAACCGGAAGTCCCGGAGGCCCCTGCGCGCCCGGCTTGTTGCGAAACTCCGTCGCATTCCACATGAAGCTCACCCGGTGGTTGTCGCCGATCACTTGATCGCCCTTTACGCTCCACTTATCCGTCGGCGTCGTCATCGTGCCGGCGTTCACAATGTAGTTCTGCCGCACATAGCCGCTCGTCCCCGGCGCGAATCCGCGATTCGGCTGGACAGCCTTGCCGAATGCCGCAATCTGATTCGCCGTCGCCGAAAAGCGGTTCGTCGGAATCTGGTTCCCCGCGAACGGCTGCCGCGTGAAACCCGTCCCCGTCTGTGTCGTCGTGGCCGGATCATAAATGGAGATCGGCCGGCTGTTCTGATCCACCCAGTTGCGGAAATCGCCCGAGAACATCTCCGGAGTGGGCACTGACAGAATCGTCGCGTTCGCGCCCACGCGGTTGCGGAACCCTTCATGCGATACGAAGAAAAACGTCTTGTTCC
>CALFYN010001094.1 GCA_937952345.1 uncultured Acidobacteriota bacterium | reverse complement strand
GGCTGTGCGTACGAAGAGTTCGCGCTTGCCCCAGAGGGTGCGATCGAGGAGGCGAACCTTGCCTGCATCGGCATCAATGGGAGGTTCACGGGACCCGGTCTTTTCATCAGCGGGCTCCATGACGTAGGGAGACGTGGCGACGGCCGTGATACGGGCGCGTTTGGTGAGGTTATTGAGGACCCCATCGATGCCTTCGTTTTGGATGAATTCGGGCATCATGGTGATGCCGACGAAGCGTTGGTTCGGATCGACGGCAAAGGCCGCGGGTAGAGTGATGAGTTCCCGGCGCGTCATGGCGGTAAGTACTCATTAGACAACAGAAGGGGACCGCATTTGGTAAGTTTGGACATGATGGATGAACAGGAATTTCGATTGCGGTGCGACCAGGCGATGGGCGAGTTGTACAAAGCGCTGGTGAAGGCCGCGGATACACATGAGATCGACGTGGACGAGAATGCGGGGACACTGACGGTGGAGTTCGAAGATCCGCCGGCGAAGTTTGTGGTGAGCCCGAATGCTCCAGTGCGGCAGATCTGGGTTTCGGCGCTGACGAAGAGCTTCAAGCTGGACTGGCAGGCGGAGCGCTCGGCGTTTGTGCTGGCCGAGAACGGGGAGACGCTGCGGGAGCTGATGGGGACGGTGATCGGGACGCAACTCGGGGAGACAGTGCGGCTGTAGCCGATGGCGGGAGTCTATCTTTCCTATCCGTTCTGCTCGCAGAAGTGTACCTACTGCAACTTCGCGTCGGGCGTGTTTCCGGCGGAGTTGGAGGGGCGTTATGCGGCGGCGCTGCAGGCGGAGTTGGAGGGGTTCGCTTGGAAGTGGACGCCGGAGACGGTGTATTTGGGGGGAGGGACTCCGAGCCGTTGGAAGCTTGCGGAGTTGCGGGATGTGTTGGGGCGGATTCCGGGCCGGCCATGGAAAGAGGCGACGATGGAGGCGGCTCCCGGGGATGTGAGTGCGGAGCGGCTGGAGGGGTGGATGGCGGCGGGGATCAACCGGCTGAGCTTCGGGGTGCAGAGCTTCGTAACGCGGGAACTGGCGCAGACGGGGCGCAAACACACGGCGGAGACGGTGGAACGGGAAGTGGCTTTGTTGCGCTCGGCCGGAGTTGGGAATATCAATCTGGATCTGATTGCGGGGTTGCCGCACCAGACGGTGGATTCGTTCGCGGAGTCGCTCGATTGGATCGTGCGCCTGGATGTGCCGCATGTCTCGGTGTACATGCTGGAGGTGGATGAAGACAGCCGGCTGGGGCTGGAGATATTGCAGGAAGGATCGAGATATGGGGCGGCGGCGCGGCCATCGGATGAGGCGATTGTAGAGATGTACGGGATGGCGGTGGAGCGATTGCGCGCGGCGGGGCTCAATCGGTATGAGATTTCGAACTTCGCGCGGGCGGGGTTCGAATCGCTGCACAACTTGAAGTATTGGCGGCTGGAGCCGTATGCGGGATTCGGGGCGGATGCGCATTCCTTCGATGGACGGATGCGGCGGCAGAACGTGGAAACGGCGGCGGAGTATGTGGCGCGGTTCGAGGCAGGGAAGAGTGTAGTGGCGGAGTGCGTGGCGGCGGATTTGGGGGAGGAGCGCTTTCTTGTGGGATTGCGCCTGTCGCAGGGAGTAGCGTTGAGCGCGGAGGAGTTTGCCTCGCACAGGGTTTCGATCGAGCGGTTTGTGCGGGATGGATTGCTGCGGGTGGATGGCGATATGCTGAGTCTCACCCAGCAGGGCGTGCTGTATTCCAACGATGTGATTCAGGAGTTTCTCCATTCATGATTGACTTGCGAAGCGATACGGTGACACGGCCGTCGGAAGAGATGCGGCGGGCGATGGCGATGGCCGAGGTCGGCGACGATGTGTACGGTGAAGATCCGACGGTGAACCGGCTGGAGGAGCGCGCGGCGGAGATTCTGGGGAAAGAGGCGGCGCTGTTTGTACCCACGGGGACGATGGGGAACACGATCGGCATCAAGGTGCACACGCAACACGGACAGGAAGTGATTTGCGAATCGCGGGCGCATATCCTGAATTACGAGCTGGCGATGATGGCGTGGTTTGCGGGTGCGCTGGCGCGGCCGGTGGTGGCGGAGAACGGAATCCTGACGTGGGCGCAAGTGCGGAAGGAGATTCGCGCGGTGAGCCCGCATTATTCGCCGACGGGTTTGGTGGAGGTGGAGAATACGGCGAATATTGCTGGGGGAACGCTGTATCCGATGGCGGTGCTCAATGAGATTTGCGATGGGGCGCATGCGGCGGGGTTGAAGGTGCACATGGATGGGGCGCGCGTGTTCAATGCGGCTGCGGCGCTGGGGCGCGATGTGAGGGAGGTGTGTGCGAAGGTGGACTCGGTGATGTTTTGTTTGTCGAAGGGGCTGGGTGCGCCGGTGGGATCGATGGTGGTGGGGACGCGGAGTGCGATGGAGTACGGACGATTGTTGCGGAAGCGGCTGGGCGGCGGGATGCGGCAGTCGGGGGTGCTGGCGGCGGCGGGCCTGATTGCTTTGGAGAAGAATCCGGCGCGGCTGCATGAAGATCATGCCAATGCGCGGTTCCTTGCCGAGCGGCTGGCGGAAATGCCGGGGGTGAGCGTGAAGATGGATACGGTGCAGACGAATATCGTGATATTCGATGTGGCGGGGACGGGGCGTAGCGGGGCGGAGTTGAGCGCGGCATTCCTTGAGCGGGGCGTGGCGATTAATGGGCTGGGTGGATCGATGATGCGGGCAGTGACGCATCTGGATGTGAGCCGGGGGGATTGCGAGAAGGCGATGGAGATTGTGCGGGAGGTGGTGGCGGGGCTTTCGTGAGCGATCGCTCCACCGCAGAGATATGCGAAAAGGGTTTACCAGACAGCCGCGCGCGGACGAGCCGGCGACGCCGGTCAAGAATTACATCACGCCTGGCGGCCTGCAGCGCCTCAAGGATGAGTACCGGTTTCTGCTGACTCGGGAGCGCCCCGCCGTGACGGAGGTGGTGGCGTGGGCGGCGAGCAACGGCGATCGCAGTGAAAACGCCGACTATCAATACGGCAAGCGGCGGTTGCGGCAGATCGATGGGCGGCTTCGCTTTCTGACAAAGCGAATCGAGTCGGCGGAAGTGGTTGACCCGGAGACTCCGAGGTCGGGGCAGGCGGCGGCGAGGGCATTCTTCGGAGCGACCGTGCGCTATGCCAATGAAGCGGGCACGGAGCGAGTGGTGAGCATTGTGGGCACCGACGAGGTCGATCTCGAACGCAACCACATCAGTTGGGTGTCGCCACTGGGGCGCGCGTTGATGAAGTCGGCAGAGGGGGATAGTGTTGCTTTGCAGGCGCCGGGGGGGACGGAATACCTGACGGTGCTGGAGGTGTGTTACGAGCGCATTGCGGTGGAACCGTTCCGGGAGCCCGTTGGCGCTGAGGCATCGGCAAAGGGAATCGTTCGCCAGGACGAAACACCGGACGAAGGTTAATGGCCGCTGTATGAGTCTTCAGTATCACGTTGCGTTCTATCTTCCGCGCACTCCCGGCGGAATGGTGATCGCTGCAGCTTTGGATTTTCCTGGAGCGATGACGCAGGGCTTCGACCTTGCCGATGCCCGTCTGATGATCGCAAGTGCTCTCGAAGACTTGGCGCAACTGAATATCGAGGAAGGCAAGCCTCTGCCTGTCGCGAATCCCGACTCGGCGGACCCTGAAGCTGACCTCATTGAACTGATCCCGGTTTCCGTTCCTGCCGGAAGCCGCCGCGCCGTAAGGAAATAGACAAGCGCCTGCGCCACACATTACGCGCTACCGAGCCAGAGGAAGCGCAGGAGGAAGATGGCGGTGAGCAGATAGACGAGCCAGTTGATTTGGCGGTGGCGGCCAGTGATCGCGTTGACGACGGTGTAGGAGACGAAACCGAAGGCGAGTCCGTTGGCGATGCTGAAGGTGAGGGGGATGGTGAGGATGGTGAGGAAGGCGGGGATGGCCGTGCGCGGTTCGTGCCAGGGGATTTCGCGGGTGTGCGACACCATGAGCGAGCCGACGAGGATGAGTGCGGGCGCGGTGGCGGCGGAGGGGATGACTCCGAAGAACGGGGCGAGTAGCGCGGCAAGCAGGAATAGAATCCCGGTGACGATGGCGGGGATACCGGTGCGTCCGCCGATGGCGACTCCGGCCGCGCTTTCGATGTAGCTGACTACGGTGGAGGTGCCCATGAGCGAGCCGAACATGGTGGCGAGGGAATCGGTGAAGAGGATGCGCTGGATGCGCGGGATGCGGTGGGACGCATCAAAAAGGCCGGCTTTCGTGCCGACGCCGACGAGCGTGCCGATGTTGTCGAAGAGATCGACGAAGAGGAAGGCGAAGATAATTTCGGCGAGGCCGATGTGCAATGCACCGGGGATATCGAGATGGAATGCGGTTTGCGCGATGGCTTGTGGATTGTGAGGGGCGAGGGACCAGGGAGTGATGCCCGTGAGGACTCCGGCGGCGGTGGTGGCGGCGATGCCGATGAGAATTGCGGCGCGCATACGCCAGGCGGTGAGCGCGGCTGTGAGGAGGAGTCCGCCGATGGCGAGCGCGGTGGCTGGGGTGCGCAGGTTCCCCATGCTGACTAGGGTTGCCGGATGAGCGGCGACGATGCCGGCGTTCTTCAGGCCGATGAAGGCGATGAAGAGGCCGATGCCGGCGGCGACGGCGGCGTAGAGCTCGGTGGGAATGGCGTTGACGATCAACTGGCGGAGTCCGGTGACGGTGAGCAGGAGGAAGGCGACGCCGGATAGGAATACGGCGCCGAGGGCGGTTTCCCAGCCGATGCCCATGCCTTTGACGACGGCGTAGGTGAAATAGGCGTTGAGCCCCATGCCGGGGGCGAGGGCGATGGGATAGCGGGCGATGGCTCCCATGAGGATGGAGCCGAAAGCCGCGGAGAGGCAGGTGGCGACGGTGACGGCGGCGACGGGCATGCCAGCGTCGGCGAGGATGGCGGGGTTCACGAAGATGATGTAGGCCATCGTCATGAAGGTGGTGCAGCCGGCGAGGATTTCGGTGCGCCAGTTGGATTGCAGGCGGTCGAATTCGAAGTAGCGCTCGAGGCGGGAGGCGAGAGGCATCAGGGATAGTATCGCCGCTTGGATTAGCGGGCGGCGGGTTCGTGGGATTCGAAACGGAGATCGCGGTCGAGGACGATTTCGAGGGTAGAGCCGGATTCGAGCACGACATCGGCGCCACGGCCGATGAGGACGCCGGCGAGTCCGGCGGCAGCTCCGGCGGCTGCACCTACGGCGGCGCCACCGCGGGGGATGCGGCTGCCGACGTTGGCTCCGGTGGAGGCGGCTCCGCCGACTTTGGCGGCGTCGCTCGATTTGTCGCTGCCCTGGCGGATGGTGCCGTCGTCATCGGTTACGGGTTTGCCGTCGGCGGAGGAAGCGCGGGCGCGGATTTCGCGGTGAATGCCGTTGTCGAGGGTGATGGAATCGAACTGGAGGAGGAGTTCAGCGCGCCCTTTGGCGCGGCCGGCGCGAGTGGATTCGAGGACGCGTCCGGCGACTTGGGAACCGGCGGGGATGACAATGGTGTGTTCGGCGGTAAGCGGGACGGCGACTTCGAAATAGAAGCGGTGGCCGGGGACGGCCTGTTTGGTGCTGAGTGTATGGGTGACGCGGAGGAGGACTGGGGTGCCGGCGCGGATGGTGAGCGGGCGAGGCTGCGGCTTGACGAGGACGGCTTGCGGGGTGGGATCTTTGGTGACATTGGAGGTGAGCGTGGCTCCTTCGCGGATATAGACGAGCGAGGATTCATGCTCGGCGGCGCCTTGTTGGAACTGGCGGCGGATGGTGAGTGTGCCGCGGTCGCGGGAGAGGCGGAGGCGGTCGGCGAGGGTGAAGCCGCGGCCTTGGGAGGAGAGGGAGTGCAGGAGGAGCGCTGCTCCTTCCCACTTCGTCATGGTGCTGAGGGAGTGGCCGGCGTAGGATTGCGAGGAAGACTGGCCGTTGGTGGCGATGGTGCGGCTGCCGGAGTTGGCGGAGAGGGTGATGCTCGCGTCGGATTGTTCGATGCGGAGGGTGGGTTCGGCAGCCCAAGGCATGTGGGCGATGGTGCTTTTTTCCGGGCTGAGGATCCACACGCCGGAGAAATCGCGCTCCGGGTCGGCGGCGGAGAGAAGGGTGGCGCAAAGCGCCGCTCCGAAGAAAAACCGCATAGATCCAATTTGCATGGAATGTGCGCTGGGGTCAATGGGGGAGGGGGCGCGGGATTGCACGGCAAGGTGTAGGGGTGCGGGAATACAATTGGTGTTTCATGAAGAAACAGGTCATTCTTTTTCTGGCGTTGTGTTGCACTTTGCCGGCGCAGCAGCGGATTCCGATTGTATTTGACACGGATATCGGCAACGATATCGACGATGCGTTGACGCTGGCGTTTTTGCTGCAATCGCCGGAGTTCGATGTGCGGGCGGTGACAACGAGCCGGTTTGAATCGGAGACGCGGGCACGGCTGGCCTGGAAGCTGATGCGGCTGTATGGGCGCGAACGGATTCCGATTGCTTCCGGGGCGGACGATGCACTGTTGCACAGGCAATACCGTCCGCCGGCTCCGCAGTTTGGGGCGTTAACGGAATCGGATAGGCTGCCCGAAGGCGCGGCGCATCGGGGCGTGGCGTTGCTGGTGGAAACGCTTGTGCGGGCGGAGAAGAAGTTGACGGTGGTGACGGTGGGTCCGCTGTCGAATGTGGCGTTGGCGTTGAAGACGGATCCGCGGGTGCGGGACAAAATCGAGCGTGTGGTGTTGATGGGCGGGACCGTGGACATGATGCAGGCGGAGACGAACATCGTGAACGATATCGGGGCGGCGGCGATCGTGTTCGACTCGGGCGTGCCGGTGGTGATGGGGCCTTGGGATGTGACGCGGGAGTTGCACTTCACGGGGGCGGATCTGGCGAAGCTGATGGAGTCGAAGGTGCCTGCGGCGATGGAACTCGCCGGGCTGCTACGGCGGTGGCAGACGTGGCGTGTGGGGCGCGATCCGGTGCTGCACGACGTGTTGCCACTGATTGCGCTGATGAAGCCGGAGTGGTGCCGCTTTGAGAGAGGGAAGGTGGATGTGGAATTGGCGAGTCCGCTGACGAGGGGAATGACGAAGTTCACTCCGGCGGGCCGGCTGCCGGATGGAGTGGAGGCGAATGTACGGGTGATCCGGGCGGTGGACAAACGGAAACTGCTGGATCTGTTTGTAGCGCGGGTGACGGCGGCGCCTATTCGGGATTGACCCTCATGGTGTCCTGGGGTTGCACTGTGGCGAATTGCAGAGGGAAAGCGCGGCCGGCGTAGAATTCGTCCCACTGATCGCGGAAGTGGGGGGAGAAGGGCTGGCCGGATTGGCCGATGGTGATGCTGTAGAGGGATTGTTCCCAATTGGAGAGATCAGCGATGAAGCGCATGGCGGGGCCGACGCGGCGGGAGGTTTGCTTGACCGTGGTGGAACTGCCGGACATGGCGAGAGGTCCGATGCGGAAGTAGCGGCCAAGGTACGGCACGCGGCTGATGACAGGGTGCTGGAGGGTGAAGCCGGTGTAATTGCCGTAATCCCATTTGGCGACGTTATCGCCGAATTGCTGCTTGCCTTCGGCGATGGCATCGGCGAAACATTTGACGAGGAGTTGGTCGAAGTCGGGGAACCAATCCTTGGGGCGGGAGTCGAGGAGTTTTTCGATGACGGCGGGCGCCATCTGCTGTTCATAGGCCGCGCCTTGACCGGGGGAAGCTTTGGTGGCGATAGCCCTTCGCAGGTGCTGGAAGACAAGGGTCACGATGAGGGGGGCGGAGTGGCCGGGTTGCATTTGGCCGTTCCATGATTTGAGGGCAGCGGCGGGTTCGCGCAGGGCAGGGTTCGATTGGGCGCGGTTTTCCCAGGCGCGGTAGACGTCTTTGGCGAGGCGGTGGGAGAAGGCGGAATAGACATCTGTTTGGATGGTGAGCATGTCTTGCGGCTTCCAGCCGGATTTTCGCTTGAGGCGGGCCAGGATTTGATTGGCGCGGTAGGGCGGGCTGAAATTGCCGTTGACCTTGTATTCGTAGTTTGTGGGAAAGGGATTCTGATTGGCGCTGACAACGATGCCGGAGGGCGGATTGTAGACGGACGGTAGGGCATCGAAGGGAATGATGCCGTCCCATTCGTTTTCTCCGCTTGCGCCATCGACGGGAAGATCGCCCGCGCGATTGCGGCGGATGGGCATGCGTCCCGTGGCCTGATAGCCGATATTGCCGGCGGTATCGGCATAGAGGTAATTGGAGCCGGGGCCGGTGTGGTGCGCGAGGGCAGCGCGGAACTGCTCCCAATTGGTGGCGCGATTGATTTGGGCGAACGGGTATTCGAAGCCGTTGGGCTCGGCGGCGACCCAGCGTAGAGCGAAGTGGGTATTACCGGCGGATTGAAAGATAGGCCCGTGGCGCGTGACCCAGATGGGGAGTTCGACGGGTTGACGGCCGCGGACACGGATGAATTCGCGTTCGAGTTGGGCCTGCTCGACCTGGCCGCGAAAGGCGTAGCGGCCGGTGCGCGAGTCGAAGCGTTCGATGTAGAGATCCTGTGCGTCGTAGTGGAGGTTGGTGATGCCCCAGGCGATGTTGCGGTTGTGGCCGATGATGACGAGGGGGAGTCCGGGGAAGGTGAATCCGGAGACGTCGAGTTCGGGGGATTTGAGATGGGCGGCGTACCAGGGGCCGGGGAAGGCCCATTCGAGGTGGGTGTCATTGGCGAGGATCGGCTTGCCGGATGCGGTGAGTTTGCCGCTGACGACCCAGGCGTTGGAGCCGAGTTGTGTTTCCGTGCCGGTGGCGGTGGGGAACAGGAAGTTGACTTTGTCTTTGTCGCCTTTGGCCAGGAGGGACTGCTTCACGAGTTCATCCTTCCAGCCTTGGGAGAGGATGCGGAACATCTGAAGACCGATGAGAACGGAGTCCGTGACGGACCAGGGTTTGGGGTCGTAATCGAGAAGGCGGAATTCGACGGGGAGCTTGCCGCGGTGGGTTTCGAGAAAGCGGTTGACGCCGCGGGCATATGCTGCGAATAACTTACGGTCATCGGGTTTCAGTGCGGCGGTGTGGATTTCGGCGATGCGGCGCATGCGGTAGCGGCGGGCTTCCTGATCGGGTTCGAGTCCTGCGGGGCCGAGGATTTCGGAGAGTTCGCCGGCGGCGAGGCGGCGGAGCGCATCCATTTGCCAGAGCCTATCCTGGGCGTGGACATAGCCGTGGAGGAAGGCTGCGTCCTCGATGGAGGCTGCCTCGATGTGGGGGAGCCCTTGTGCATCGCGGACGATGGCGGCGGGCTTGGAAATGGGGAGGGAGATTGAGCCGGAGAGCGTGGCGAGCGGGCGGTAGGCGTACCAGTAGACTAGCGCGGCCACGCCTATGAGGATGAGGACGATGGTCCCATTCACGATTCGCAGAATTCGATTCACTTTGGTTGATTGTACCTGTGCCGTGCGAGAATAAGAGCAGTTCCCAAAACAGCCAGAATGAACGAAACAACCGGCTACCAGTTCGTGCTCCTATTCTTTATGGTGGCATTAAACGGCTTCTTCGCGGCAAGCGAAGTGGCGCTGGTGTCGAGCCGTCTTTCGCGATTGCGGTCCGAGGCAGAGGAAGGGCATGTGGGCGCGCAGGCGGCGGTGAGCCTGCTGTCCAATTCGGAACGGCTGTTGAGCGTGGTGCAGGTGGGCGTGACAATTTGCAGCCTGGCGATTGGGGCGACGGGCGAGGAGACGTTGAAAGCGCTGTTTTCGTCGTGGCTGAAACCGTTGATGCAGACGAAGTATCTGGAGGATGGCTTGCTGCTGGTGAGCGTGGTGCTCTCCTACATGCTGATGACCTACCTGCATGTGGTCATCGGTGAGGTAGTGCCAAAGAATGTGGCGATCGACAAGCGGGAGCGGTTGGCGGTGATTGTGGCTCCGCCGATGCTGGTGTTCTTCCGGGTGGTGGAGCCGTTTGTGCTGGTGCTGGAAAAATCGGCTTCGGTGATTTCACGCGCCATCGGCGTGAAGGGCGATTCGGTGAGCGGGCATTCGGTGGAGGAACTGAAGTACATCCTCAGTTCGAGCATGCATGAGGGCGTGCTGGAAGGCTTCGCGGAGCGGTCCATGCAGCGGATGCTGGAATTGCAGGAATATCTGACGCGGGAGATCATGGTGCCGCGGAACCAGGTGATCTCGGCCTCGGTGGACACATCGCTGGATCATCTGCTGCGGATTGCGAATGAGCATCAGTACACGCGCTTGCCGATCTATGAGGGGCGGCCGGAGAATCTGATTGGCTACATCCACGTAAAGGATTTGCTGCGGGAGTGGGAAGACCGGAGGATTGCCACGGAGCGGCGGCGATCGGTGCGCCCGTTTGAGATGCGGCGGATTATGCGTGTGCTGCCGATTGTGCCGGAATCGAAACCGGTGAGCCAATTGATGGACGAATTCCGGAAAAGCCATTCGCATATAGCGATGGTGGTGGATGAATTCGGAACGGTAGTGGGTGTGGTCACGCTGGAAGATCTGGTGGAGCAGATTTTCGGTGAGATTGAGGATGAGCACGATGTGCGGCGTCCGGTGGTGGAGCAGGCGGCGGAAGTGATCTTGCTGGATGGGGCGACGCCGATTCGGGATCTGGAGTTGCAGTACGGGATTGAGCTGCCGTCGGAGGCCGGGTACGAAACGCTGGCGGGGTTTTTGTTGTTCCGGCTGGGGCGGATCCCCTCCGTTGGGGATGAAGTGACGGAAGAGTTGCGAAAGTATGTGATTACGGAGATGGAGCGGCACCGCATTGCGCGGGTGCGGATTGAGCGGCTGGCGAGCTAGGCAACGAAAGTGTGCGGACGTTAGAGGCCCAGGCCCATGGCTTGGAAGCCGGCGTCGACGTAGATGATGTTGGCGGTGACGCCGCGTCCGAGGTCACTCGACAGGAAGACGGCTGTGTCGGCGACTTCGGCGGGATCGCAGTTGCGCTTCAGCGGGGCCAGGGCGGCTACGCCGTCCAGGACTTTGGAGAAATCCTTGATGCCGCGGGCGGAGGCTGTTTTGATGGGGCCGGCGGAGATCGCGTTGACGCGGATCCTGGCTGCTCCGAGATCGCTGGCCAGATAACGCACGCAGTTTTCGAGCGCGGCCTTGGCCACACCCATGACGTTGTAGTTCTGGACAACACGGACTGCGCCGAGGTAGCTGAGCGTGAGGATGGAGCCGCCTTCGGTCATGAGGGGCGCCATCGCTTTGGAGACGGCTACGAGCGAGTAGGCGCTGACGTCCATAGCGAGGGCAAAGCCGGCGCGCGAGGTTTCCACGAAGGGCCGCGAGAGATCTTCTTTGTTGGCGAAAGCAATGCTGTGGACCATGGTGTCGATGCGCACGTTTTCCGATTGCAGCATGGCCGCGAGGGCGGCGATCTCTTCGTCTTTCGTCACGTCGCAGTTGAGGATCTTGGCCGCGCCGAGTTCCCTGCCAAGCTCTTCCACGGTGAGCTTCTGGCGTTCGCCTTGATAAGTGATGAGGAGAGTTGCGCCCTCACGGCGGAACGCCTGCGCGATCGCGTAGGCAATACTCCACCGGTTTGCGACTCCAAGTACGAGCGCAGTCTTTCCTTCCAGTAATTGGGGCATGAACTCGTTATTGTAGCGTTACACCGGATAGCGCTTCAAAAACTTCACGCCTTCGACGGCGATGGCTTCGGGGGTGGGGGCGAGATCGCGCCAGATGGCGGCGGCGGCGGAGATCTCGGGGAGATTGAAGCCGAAGCTCTCGATGGTGAGCCAGCCTTCATACTGCACTTCGCGGATGGCGGCGAACACGTCGTCCCATGGCACATGGCCGCTGCCGGGAATGCCGCGGTCGTTCTCGCAGGTATGCACATGCTTCAGATGCCTGCCTGCCGTGCGATAGGCATCGGCCACGTTCTTCTCCTCGATGTTGGAGTGGAACGTGTCGATGAGCAGGCCGACGCGGGGGTGGTTCACCTGATCGCAGAAGGCGGCGCCATCGGCGGCGGTATTGAGGAAGAAGGTTTCGAAGCGGTTGAGAGGCTCGATGCCGATGGTGACGTTGTGCTGATCGAGGGTGACGCCGAGTTGCTGGTATGACTCGATGGCGCGCTGCCATTCGTCGGACGTGCGGCGGCGTCCGGGGAGCCAGCCGACTGGCGAGTAGAGCGGCCCGGCCATCATTCTGCTGCCGAGTTCGGCGTTCACTTCGATGGCTTTTTTCATGTGGTCCATAGCTTTGCCGCGGCCGACCGGGTCGGCATCGAAGAGGCTGCCCTGCGGGATGATGACGCACGTCGTCGCTTCCAGTCCGTTGGCATCGAGTTCCTGCTTCACGCGTGTGGCGGGGTAGCCGTCGGGAGCGAACAGCGGCAGTTCGACGCCGTCGAAACCGGCCGCCTTGAGTTTGGGAAGAAGCGGGAAATGCGCTTCGGTGAAGTTTGCGGTCCAGATGAGGAGATTAACGCCGTATTTCATAAGCTGAGGATTCCAGCGATCAGCATACTCCAGATGTGGGAATCCATGCCCGAGGGTGGCGCATACTGGGACAAGGAGCTGCTAAGGATGCAAAAGCTGAAAGGACAACGCGCGCTGGTGACGGGTGCGTCGAGCGGAATCGGAAAAGCGATCGCCATCGAGATGGCACGGGCCGGCGCGGATGTCGTGGTGAACTACCTGTACGGGGACGATGTGGCGAATGCGGTGGCGGACGAGATTCGTGGCCACGGTGTGCGGGCCATTGCGCATCGCGCGGATGTTTCACGAGAGGCGGATGTCGTGCCGATGTTCGAGCGCATGGAGGCGGAACTCGGCGGGATCGACATTCTGGTGAACAACGCCGGACTGCAGAAAGACGCCGATTTCCACGATATGACGATGGAGCAGTGGAATACGGTGATTGGGGTGAATCTGACGGGGCAGTTCCTGTGTTCGCGCGAGGCGATTCGGGCGTTTCGGCGGCAGGGCTTGCGGCCGGAAATCAGCAAGGCGCTGGGAAAGATTGTGTGCATCAGTTCCGTGCATGAAGTGATTCCGTGGGCGGGGCATGTAAATTATGCGGCATCGAAGGGTGGGGTGATGCTGATGATGAAGAGCATTGCGCAGGAGTACGCGTCGATGCGGATCCGCTGCAACAGCATCTGTCCTGGCGCCATCCGCACGCCCATTAATCAGGGGGCTTGGGAGACCGAGGAATCGTACAATGCGCTGATGAAACTGGTGCCGTATAAACGAATCGGCGAGCCGGACGACATCAGCAAAGCGGCGGTGTGGCTGGCTTCCGACGATTCGGATTACGTCACTGGAGCGAGTATCTTCGTCGATGGCGGCATGCTGCTCTACCCGGGATTTGAAAACGGGGGCTGATTATTTCCCCAGCTTGTCTTTGCCATCGGTGAGCCATTCCAGGTTGAAGCGGGCCAGGGTGAGCGATGCGGGTCGGAAGCGCGTGTCTTCTGGCGCGCCACGCTCGTAGAGCAGGAGGATGGTTCCGTCCTTGGCGACGGCGAGATCGGAGTAGCCGGACCAGCCCTGCTCGACCGTCTTGCGCACGGCCCAGGTCTGGCCTTCGTCGTAGCTCAGTTGCACGCTGACGTTCTTGCGGTCGCGCGATGCGCCGGGTTCGGCTTTGCCATCGGCGCGATTGAGGTTGTAGGGATTGGAGAAGAGGATGCGCGTGCGGCCCTTGGTGGATAAGCGCACGAGGGAGGCCA
>CALFYN010001093.1 GCA_937952345.1 uncultured Acidobacteriota bacterium | reverse complement strand
GACGCTGACGCTGGTGAATACGAATCAGGTTTCGCCGCGCACGGTGGTGGTGCAGGCGGGCGCTTACGCGGAGCATCAGTTCCTGCCGGGCGGGAACTCGGCGATTACGGTGAAGCTGGGGCCGGGCGCGGGGGATCGGATGACGCTGAAGATGAAGCGGTATGCGAATGCTCCGACGCTGCGCTATCCGTGGGACCGGTAGGCCGGGGACAGTCTGAAACGGGCCGCCGATCAACGCCGATTAACGCTGATTTCTCACTCCCAGCGCAACGCGCGCATGGGGTCGATCATTGCGGCGCGGCGGGCGGGGATGAGACTCGCAATGGCCGTGACCGCGAGGAGCAGCGCTGGCACCGCGATCATTGTCACCCAATCGATGGCGTCCATCTGGAAGGCGGCCTTCAGTCCGTAGCCTGCACCGATGCGCCCCAGCAATCCGAGCGCGAGGCCGATGGAGGCGAGCGTCATGCCCTGACGCAGCACCATGCGCAGGATGCCGTCGCGGCCGGAGCCGATGGCCATGCGGATGCCGATTTCGCGCGTGCGGCGGCTGACCGAATAAGAGATGAGCCCGTACAGGCCGGCAAGGGCGAGCGCCAGGCCCATCATCCCTGAAATGCCCACAATCCGGGCGATGAGCGAAGTGATCTTCACGGCGCGCATGTCGTAGAACTCGTCGATGGTGCGGACATCGTAGATCGGCTGATGCGGGTCAATTGTGCGAATGGCTTCGCGCACGGGAGCAATCATGCCGGCCGAATCGGGGCCGGTGTGGGCGAAGAGGCGCATGCGCGTGCGCGGATTCTGGCGGTAGGGGAGATAGACGAATCGTGTGGGGGCTTCGGCGATCCAGACGTAGGTGCCTGTTTCCGCAACGCCGACGACTTCCACCCAATCGCCCGTGGCGCCGCCGAGCCGGAAGCGCTTGCCGAGCGGGTCTTGATTGGGCCAATAGCGGCGGGCGAACTCCTCATTGACGACGGCCACCTTCGGGGCTTTATCGTTGTCCGTTTCGCGGAAGCCGCGGCCCTTGGTGAGCCGCACCTGGAATGTGTCGAAGTAGCCTTCCGATACCGTGTTGGCAAGGACCCCGACGCTTTCCTGGCCCTGTGGCAATTGGTAGCCCTCAGGCACGACGAACTCGTTCTGGAGGTTGTTGCCCATGGGGATGACGCTGGAGAGCGCCGCTGATTGCACTCCCGGAGTCTGGCGGGCCACTTCGAGGACACGCTGGAAGTAGCTCTTCGCGCGCTCGGCGTCGTAGCGCACCAGCGAGGGATCGAAGGCCATGGTGACCATGTGGTCCGTGCGGAAGCCGGGGTTCTGCTGCAACATGGCTCGGAAGGCTCGCAGCATCATGGAAGCGCACACCAGCAGGACGACGGACAACGCCACCTGCGCCACGACGAGGATATTGCGGCCGGTGAGGCGGCGGCGGATGGACTCGGACTGATCGCCTTCCTTGAGCGCGGTCACGAGGTCTGTCTTCGTGGTTTGCAGCGCCGGCGCAAGTCCGGAGGCGAGGGCGCTGGCAATGCCGGCGAACAATGTGAACCAGAGGACGCGTTCGTTCAGATCGATGCGGAGGACGACAGGCAGATCCGTGGGGATCTGGATGGTGGAGAGCATGTTCACTCCAGCGATGGCGATGAGCAGGCCGAGCGCCATGCCTCCGGCGGAGAGCAGCATGCTTTCGGTGAGGAGCTGGCGGATGAGTTGCGCGCGCGTGGCTCCCATGGACAGGCGGATGGCGATCTCGCGCGAGCGGCCGCGGGCGCGGCTGAGCATGATGTTCGCCACGTTGGCGCAGGCGATCAGCAGCACGATGCCGGTGATGCTCATCATGAGAATGACGAGCATGGTGTCGGGAGGGGAATCCTCCATGCGATTTTTGATCTGTGTGCGCACGAGCAGGCTGTAGTTGCGGTTGGTGGAGGCGTAGGTTTTCTCCAGGCCAGCGGCGATGGCAACGAGCTCGGCTTCCGCTTGGTCTGTGCCGATGCCCGGCTTGAGCCTGCCATGCACACTGAGAATGCGGGCGTCACGCTTTTCGAAGAACTCGGCGGCATTGGCGGATGACGACAGAGCGGCGGACATCTGCAGCGGCACGAAAAAACCGGGGCGGAAGAACTGATCCATGCCGGTGAAGGATTCGGGTGTCACTCCGACGATGGTGAATTCGACGCCGTTGAGCCTGATCTTGCGGCCGAGCACATCGTGGCTGCCGCCGAAGCTTTGCTGCCACAGGTCGTGGCCGAGCAGCAGTACGGCATCGCGGCCGGGAACCTGGGTTTCCTCGGGCCGGAAGATGCGCCCGAGGTGCGGTTTGATACGCAGCACATCAAAGAAGTTGCCGCTCACGGCGAAGCCGGCTTTGAGTTGCGGGAGGGCGTCGGCGGAAGTGGCAAAGCCGACGGTGTGCGAGCGGTGCGCCACCAGCCCTTCGAAGGATTTCGACTGAGCGGCGATATCGAGGTAGTCGCGATAGGAGACGCCTTCGAAGAGATCCTGCGGTGTCTTGCCTCGCACGGTCACCACGCGGGATGAGTCTTCGACAGGCATGGGGCGCAACAGGAGCGCATCGGCGAGGCTGTAGATGGTGGAGTTGGCTCCAATGCCCAAGGCGAGAGACGCCATCGCGAGTGCGGCGTAGCCGGGGTTGTTCCCTAAGGTGCGAATGGCGAAACGGACATCCTTGAGGAGCATATCCCTACCTTACGTGGATACGCGCAGGGAAGTTCCGTCGCTGTTTCAGCGGCCGAAGTAACCAGAGACTTCCACCACCACGTCGGTGCGGCGGTAGGCGTAGATGTTGATGGCTCCGTTGGCGCCCGCCGGGATGATGGCCGCGTTGGTGACGATTTGCCCCTGGAAGGCATTCAGGATCGAAGCATTGGGCTGCGGTTGGCCTGTTGGATAGCCGGTTAAGAACGGCATCGGGTTGCCTCCGGGGAGGGCGGTGACGTTGACCGCATATGCTTTGGCCGTGGCGGGGATGCCGCTGCAGCCCGGCGCAGTGGGGATCGGAATAGTGCGTGTGCTCTCGTCGGTGTACTGGCCGCCGCTGACCGTGGAATCGTTGGCGCGGCATTGGGTGACGGGGTAGTAGTAGAGGCCGTTCTGGCCATCATCGGGGGCGTAGTAGCCGTTGATGTCGATGATGAAATCAGTGGCGTTGAAGGTAAAGACGTTGATGGAGCCATCGGCGCTGGCCGGAATGATGACGCTGTTGGCAAGCACGCGTCCGACGAAGGAATTGATGTTCGATACGTTGGGCTGTGGATTGCCGTCGGGCCATGCTGTCAGGTAGGCAAGCGGGCCTGGCGGGACGACGGTGATGGTCACCGAGTAAGCAGCGGCTTGCGGCACCGTGCAGTAGGGCGTGTTCGGGAACCGGAACTTGCGGGTTTGCTGCGCGCCCATGCTGGGAGGGCCGAAGTCTCCCGGGGGAGTGCGGTAGTCGATGCGGGTTTCGATGACTCGGCACGGGGTGAGGGGATAGTAGGTCAATCCGGGAACCGCGGTGCTGTCGGTGTAGTAGCCGGAGATATCGATGAGCAGGTCCGTGTTGTCGGATGCATAGACGCTGATGCCGCCGTTGGTTCCGGCTTTGACGATGGCGGAATTGGCGACGATCTGGCCATCGGGGGAGCGGATGGTCCAGACGTTGGGGCGCGGCTCACCGGCGGGCCAGATGGTGACGAAGTTGACCGTGCTGGTGGGGATGACAGTGACATTCACGACGTATGCTTTGGCCGTGGCGGGGATGGAGCAGACGTTCGATTGCGGCAGGTTGAGGGTGCGCACTTCCGTCGCATTGAGCGAAGGCGGGCCGAACGCACCGGTGCGTCCTTCGAAGTTGTAGAGGGTGCGCGTTTCCATGACGCGGCAGGGATTGAGGGGGATGAAGCGGAGTCCGCCGGGAGTGATGGGCGGCCCGCCGCTGAACGTTGCGGTGATGGACTTGGCCGCGTCCATCGTTACAGTGGTGGCGGGGCTGAGTGGATTGGCGACGCCGCCAATCCAGGAGGTGAAGGTGAATCCGGTGGATGGCGTGACGTTGACGGCAACCACCGTGCCGGCGTCGTAATAGGAGCCTGTTGCGGGAGTAACGATGCCGGCGTTGGATGGCGATGCAGCGATCGTGAGCTGATATTGGGTTTTGAAATTCGCCGTGTAGGTGGTGGCGGTGGCGGGCACGGTGATGGTGTGGGAGGCGGCTCCGGCGTCGCTCCAGCTTTGGTAGACATACTGCGTTCCGGCCGCGCCCATCTGCGTTGTGGCGACGGCGATGGTGTGCTGCGTCGCAGGGGTGAGGTTGACGGTGCAGGGGGTGGTGCAAGGCGCGCCGTCGATGGTGGCGCTGCGCCCCGCGGGTACGGAGGTGATGGTGATGGGCACGCCGCCTGTCCCGCCGGAACTGACCGTAACGGCGTTAAGGATGGCAATCACCTGATTTGGCGACGTGGAGTTGGAGGAGACGGCGAGGTCGGGCTTGCCGTCGTTGTTGAAGTCGGCGGTGGCGAGTCCGTTCGGTGAGTCGCCGGCGGGGACGTGGACCTCGGCTTGGAATGTGCCGTTGCCGTTGCCGATGTGGAAGGTGATGTCAGTGTCTCCGCAACAATGAGAAACCATCAGATCCTGCTTGCTGTCGCCGTTGAAGTCGCCGGCGACGATTTGCTTCGGACCGAAATCGGTGTTGATGAGTGTGGCTGGGGAGAAGGCTCCGCTGCCGGAGTTGAGGAAGACGGCCACGTTAAATCCGAAGTTCTGGGTGGTTGTAGTGGTGACGAGATCGGGACGTCCGTCTGCGTTGAGGTCGGCCGCATGGGTGCGAAGGGGATTGATGCCGGCGGAGTAACTGGTGGGGTTTTGGAATGTGCCGTTGCCGTTGCCGAGAATCACCGTCACGGCGCCGGGGCTGGTGGTGGAATTGAAATCGCCGCGGCGGGTGGCGATAAGGTCGAGCTTGCCGTCGCCGCTGATATCGGCGAGCAGGAGATGATTGGCGCCGTTGCCGCCGTTGATGTTGACTCCGGCCTGGAAGGTGCCGTCGCCGTTGCCTTGCAGGTACACGGCGGGCAGATTTTTTTGGGTGGCGTTGTCGGCCTCGGCGCCGGCGACGATGAGGTCGAGCTTGCCGTCGCCGTTCACGTCGCCAGCGACGAGATCGATGGAACGAAGTCCAGTGCTGCGGAATACGGGGGCTTGGAATGTGCCGTTGCCGTTGCCGGGGATGATCCAGATGCGGTTGTTCGTATCAGCGGCGGCGATGTCGATTTTGCCGTCGCCGTTGAAGTCACCGGCGGCTGCTGTGCCGACGGAACCGCCGGCGAGTTCGATCCGAAACGGTTCCTGCATGGAACCGTTGCCGAGTCCTATCAACACGGCAACACCGCGCGGGTATGTGGCTAACAGGTCGGCCTTGCCGTCGTTGTTGAAGTCCGCGGTTGCCAGGGATCCATTAAACGATGCTGGAACGGTGTAGGCGGGCGCGCCAATGAGCGTGCCGTCGCCGCGGCCGAACAGCACCTTGATATAGCGCGAGTATGAAGCGGGAGTCAGGCCATCAGGATGGCCCGCGCCGATCACCACGTCGAGGTTTCCGTCGCCATCGAAGTCCATCACGAAGAACACGTTGCCGAGCAAATCACTAGGTAGCGTTCCGTAAAGGTAGGTGTGGAGAGTGGCAAAGCCCAGGTTGCCGTCTCCGAGCAGAACGGTAACTGCTCCATTGAAGTAGGAACTGATGGCGATATCCATCTTGCCGTCTTTGTTCAGGTCTCCGGCAGCGATGAAGGTGGGGACGACTCCGGTGGTAGTAAGCGTTGGTGCCTGGAACGTGCCGTTTCCGTTTCCAGCCAGGACGGCCACGCCGTTGTTGGCGGCGACGACAATATCGCGCTTGGAATCGCCGTTGACGTCGATGTTGAGCAGAGCCCATGGACTGACGACGCCAGTGTAGTGGACGGGTGCGTTGAACGTGCCGTCGCCTTTGTTGATTAGGACGGACACGCTGCCGCCGCTGAAATTGGAAACGGCCAGATCGAGCTTGCTGTCGCCATTGAAATCGCCGGCGGTGGCGTAAGCGGGGAATTTTCCGGTGGTGTAATGCACGGGTGCGTTGAGTGCGCCGTTTGTTCCCCCCAGGAAAACGGAAATGCCTCCGTCGGCATTGAATTCGCCGTAGTTGACCACGACGACGTCCAGTTTGGAGTCGCCATTCAGGTCGGCGGTGAGCAGGGTTTGCGGATCTTTGCCGGTGTTGTAGTCGACGGAGTCCTTGAGCGAGATGTTGGGATTCAAGCTACCTACGGTCAGCCTATCCGTGCGCAGACCGACGCCTGCAAGGGTTCCGATGCCATCGCCGGCGATGTCGCCGATAACAGGATTGCGGGAACTGGTTCCGATGAGTGTGTCGGCGATGTTGGGACGCCCTGGGACCGTTGAGTGGTTGCGGGCAGGCAGGCCTGTGCAGTTATACAAGTTGGTTTGGAAGCCGGGAGTAGTGTCGAACTTTGTATACGGGGCGCTCATGAGAAAGTTGTGGTAAGTAAATGATCCGTCGGCAAGGCGCTGCAGGCCCCCCGCGCGGTTGGTGACAACGATGGCGGTTTCCGCTGCGCCGAGGTAGTTGAACGCCGGACAGGTGGACTGCGCGAGAAGGGGGGTGCTTGCGAATAGAGACAGAAGTGTTAGAACGCGCATGATTTTTCTGTAGGCTATCGCAACAGGATGGCAGACTGCGCGATGCTGATGCTGACCGCTTCGCCGTTCACCAAGCCACGAGCCTTGAAGGGGGCATCGAGTTTGGACGGCCAGGAAATCAGCGTGAGGCGTGCCGGCGGCTGTCCCGGAGTTTGCCGGGACAGCGGCAGATGCGCGAGCAGATCCGGAGGGATGGTGAAGGCTCCCTTGGCTGCTTTCTCCAGGCAGAGGCAGACCGCGGTGGCGGAGGAGTCTGAGATCGCCGAAGCAGCGATCAGGACGATACGGCCCGAGTCGGAGTTTTGCCATTCAATATGTAGTGGCTCGCGCGCGGGATGTATCACGCTTACCAGGCGTGTGAATTCGATCGGGGAGGCCGCGCGGAGGGTGATGGCGAAATCTCCGGCCTGCGGTCCACCGGGGCTGGTGACCTGAATCGGCCCCGGGTCAAGCAGGAGTGGGACGGGGCGGTCGGCGATGCGGGGAGCGGCACGCCCGGACAGAGTGGATCGATATAAGCCCAATGTACCGGGTACAGGGGGAACGCGCCGCTGGTAGCGCCGATTGTTCACCGAGATGGCCGGGCCCGCCTCAATCCCTGTTCCGGGTTTGCCGAATAACAGGGACAGCGCAGATTGCGATGCGCCTTCGGGTATGGGGGCAGTGGCGAGGATACAACTGCCGGGAGGCAAGCCGTAGAGGAAAGGGGACGAGAGTGCTTCCGGCTTCTCCAGTGCAAAGAATGCTGCCAGCAGTTCATCCACCGTCGTCGTGTTGCTGTCGCCGAGCTCCTTCGTCACAGAGCGGGCCACCAGCACGACGCCGGAATTTCCCGGTTTCCAGTGAGGCATGGGGAATGCAGCGGACGGGCTGCACGGGCCGCCCCTGGCGCTGATGGCGATGGAGACGGTGTTGCTGGAAAACGTTGTGTTGGGGAGGCGAACGGGGACATAGCAACCTTGCGGGGCGCCTGGGGGTACTGTGATGATGATCTCGTCAATTCCCGGATTCGCATCGCGGCGAATGGATTGGATCTTTGCAGGCGTGCTTCCAATCATGGCGTGCGATGGCGATCGACCGCCGAGGCCGGAAGACTTCAGCGCGATGGATTGACCGATGCGGGCGGAGCGGCTGCCGGAGTTGGGTTGACGGCGATTGGCATCGAGGTTGTCGGCGATTCCGGGCCCCCAGCCGCGATCGTTGCGAGAGTAGAGGCCGGGGCTCGATTCCACGATGCTCAGGTTGTACGGTTCGCTGGTTTCCTTGCCAGCGGTGACGGTGAGTTTCGCGGGGCCAATTGGAGCATTGGCGGGAACGCGGGCCTCGATACGGGTTGCATCGGCAGTGATGACCTGGGCCGGGACGGCTGCTTTGGCCGCTTGGATGGTAACCGTGGGAGTCGAACCGAAGCGGATGCCTGTGAGGATGATACGGGATCCGCGGGCGATGGCTCCACCGGGCAGCGTGGACGGGATGCGGCTGGCGGCGTTCGAGACACCGTTGGCGGCAATGGCCGGCGGTGTGGCGTTGGCGTTCGTGGAAGTGAGGACGAAGAGAAGAATGCCTATCAAAGGCCTCATCATAACAGCCTCCGGCAGCGGCCACGGTATGATTGAAGCTCTTTCCCATGTTCGGCGGCAAAGCATGGCGTGTTGTGGCAACGCTGGCCTGGCGGGATCTGCGCGGTTCACGAATGAAGGCCGTGCTGATCGTTGCCGCGCTGGCGTTGAGCATCGCGGCGGTGTACGGGGTGCGTGGCGCGGAGCGCGTGGCGCAGCGCGCATTGGAGACGGATCTGCGGCGATGGTTGGGGGCGGATGTGGCGGCATCGACGGGCGAGTCTCTGGATGGTGAGGTGTTCGCCGCGGTGGACCGGATGCTGCCGCGTGAGGCATCGTGGACCTGGATTACCTGGACGCTGGGGATGTCGCGTTCCGCGCAGTCGCCTGATTCCGTGCTGACCGTGGTGAAGGTAGTGGATGCGGCGGCCTACCCGCTGTATCCGGGCATTGTTCTGGAGCCGGCGCAGCCACTTGCGGATGCGCTGGCCGGGGATTCGATTGTGGTTTCGCCGGAGTTGCTGGAGAAACTGCATGTGAGGATCGGGGACACCGTGGAAGTGAGTGGATACCCGTTTCGCATCGCAGCGCTGCTGCGGGCAGAAGCGGACCGGTTGACGGGATTTGCTCCCGTAGCGGCGCGAACAATCCTTTCGCGGGAGTCGTATGAGCGGAGCGGGCTGGCGGCGGCGAGTGGCGCATCGAAGCACACGGTGCTGGTCCGGTTGCCCGCCGGCGCGGATCTGGGGCCGGTGCGAAGCGCGCTGCAACGAATTCTGCCGGAGGCTGGAGTATCCGACTATCGTGAATCCAATCAGCATGCCGTGTCGATGGTGCGCGTGAACATTCAGCTTCTCGGTGTGACGGCGTTTCTGGTGATGGTGGTGGGAGTGGCGGGGATCGTGGCGGGAATGCGGCAGCATGTCCGGGCGCAGACGCCTTTGATCGCGGCACTGAAGATTGCAGGCGTTGGGACCTGGCAGATTGCGGCGGTGTTCCTTCTGCAACTCGCTGGTTTGCTGGCGGCGGCTATAGTGTTGGGCGTGCCGCTTGGCATCGCAGTACGGGACATGGCTCTGTGGCTGGCAGGGCGGCGGATCAGCCTGCATGGGACCGATGGTTTCGGGTGGTCATGGGAGATCCTGGTGGTGGTCGCGATTGCCATTCTGCCTGTGCTGCCGCAACCGCTGGCGGTGATCCGGCAGGTGAGTCCGATGGCGGTGCTGCGCGGTAATGATGGACTTGCCGTTCGCCGGCGCAGCCGCTGGCAGAGCGGCATCGCACTGGGTGCGGGCAGCGTGTTCATCGGAGCGATGGGGGCGCGGCTGGTGAGCACGTGGTATTCCGCGGCGGTGCTGGTGGCGGGGTTGCTGGTTAGTTTTGGAGCGGCTGTGCTGCTGGTGCGCGCGGCCTTTGCCGGAATGCGTTTTGTCGCGGGTTTGACGCGCGATTGCGCGCTGCGGTACGGATTGCGGAACGCGAGCAACCCGGAGCATGGATCGCACACTCTGGCCGTTGCCTTGTCGATGGGGATGATGCTGATGATCGCCACCTTCGAGGTGAATCGCGCCGTGGGAAACGCCATTGCCGATGCGCTGCCCTTTGACGGTGCGAATCTGCTGGTGGGCGGGTTCGAACCGGAGCATCGCGATGCAGTGCGGGATTTTTTGGAAAACCTGCCGGGAGCAGTGGGCGCTCCGTATGTGGTGACGCAGGCACGGCTGCGGCTGGCGAGTGTGGATGGCGTTCCGATCGAAATCGTGCAGCGGAAATCGCGGCCCAATGCGATACCGGAATCCTGGCGGGACATTGGGTGTGTTGCGGATGGCAAGGCTGGGAGTCCGCGGGAGGTTACGGTTTCCGAGGATGTGGCACGGCTGCTGGGTGCGCGGGTGGGGTCGAAGCTGGAATTCGCCGGGCGCGACCGCACGATTGCAGGACGGGTGAAGGAGATTCGAAAGATCTCGCGGGTGGAGAAGTTCTGGTACACGTTCTTGCTCGATTGCAGCGAACTGGAGCCGGCGAGTTTGCATCATCTGGCGGCGGCGAAGGTGCCCGAGGGGCAATTGGCAGAGGCGCGGCGCGCGGTGGCGGTGCGATTTCCGATGCTGGCGGTGCTGACCGCGGAGGACGTGTCGGCGGTGACAACGCAGCTAGCGGGCGATATTTTGGGCTTAACGCGGATGGTGGCGTGGTATGCGATTGTGGCCGGGCTGGTGGTGATGGGCGCTACGGTGACGGCTACGCGGAGGGCGCGATTGAGGGAGTTCGCGACACTGTCCGCGCTTGGCGCACGGCCTGGCTTAGTGGCTCGGATGCATTCGGTGGAACTGCTGGCGATCGGCGTGGTTGCGGCGGCGATTGGCGGACTGCTTTCCTGTGGGTTTTTGAGCGTTGCTCTGAGCGTGACGTTCGATCGCGTGGAGTTGGCTGTGGGGTGGCGAGGGGTCATCGCCGCGGTGTTGTTCTCTGCGTTTCTGACGGTGGCCGCGGGATGGATTCCTATATACCGGCTGCTGCGTCGCCGGCCGCTGGATTCGCTGCGCGAGGAATAGAGTGCACGGCGCGCTTGGCGCGAACGGGCAGCCAAAGCAGCCAGAAGAGAAGCAGGCAGAGTATCTCGCTCGAAAGGAAATAGTAGGGCCAGGGACCCATGTAATCCAGCAGAGAGGGGTTGCTGGGTTTTCGGCACAGGAACATGTAGTTCGTGCCATTCCACCAGTTGAATACTCCCAGCATCGCCGCATAGACGGCTACCTGGGCATTGGTGCGCCAGACGGCTCCGGGGCGCAGAGGCGCGATTCCACCGAATACCAGCACACTCACGGCAATGAGGATACAGGCGTGTTCCATGAAATACCGGATACCGGGATAGGAAGGCCAGTTGGTGATGACGTCTTTCGGCAGGTCGGGGGTAACCATTGCCATCCCCGCGCCAACGATTCCCGTGAAATAGACGAACTCGACCGTCAACGGGCGGAGGGTGAAGCAGGCGACGACCGCCATCCACGTGATGAGTGTGCAGAGATGGATCGGCAGGTTGTTGGGAAATTGGAATCCGAAGTAGAGGTACCGAATAATCTCCTGCACGACAAGCGATCCACCCAGGATGTAGCGGACGGCACGGGTGGAGATCCGGTTGTTGCGGCAGAGAATGGACAGCCACACCGCTACGAATGCCGTGACCGCGAGGATGGAGAAGTGTACGAGCCCGAACGGACGCACCCCACGAGTCTAACAACTGGCCGGGAGGCTCACAAGGATTGGGCTATCCCTCACAAAGCTTGAGTCTCCCGGCCAATTGGAGTGCGAACCGGTGCTTAGAAGTGAATGCGGCCGGTGTATTGGAATTCGCGGCCGCGGTTGATCTGATTGGTGGTGCGCCCGAATGTAGCGGAGGCGAAATTCGTCACCGGGTCATTGGGCACAAAGCTATTGGTGATGTTGTAGCCTTCGAGGCGGACTTCAAAGCGGACACGCTCGGTGATATTGAAAAATTTGGCGAGCGTGGTGTCGAGGTTCCAGTTGCGTGGCCCGGCGAGATCGGGATATTGCCAGGTGTTGTTACGCGGCGTGTAGGCCGGCTGGCGGCCGAAGCCCTCGATGCTGAACCAGCGTGCGCGGTCGCGGATGATCTGGGGAGTCTCCGTGGGAGCAACCTGAACGGGGAAGCGCAGGTAAACACCCGAGTTGTAGAACAAGAGGCCGCTCATGGACCAGCCTCCGAAGATCGCGTTGGCGACAGGGTGGGCGACAGACATGAACTTGCGGCCCCTGCCAAAAGGGAGTTCCCAGGTGGCGGCGCTCGATATGCGATGGCGCGGATTGTTGCTGTCGAGCATGGAGAAGTTCTGATTGAACTCATCGATGTCGTTAAAGAAGTAGCTGGTGCGTTCCCGGTTGAAGTTGTACCCGAGCAGGAACATCAGGCCATTGGTAAAATTGCGCTGCAATTTGACCTGCAGGGCGTGGTAGCGATTGTCGAGCCCCGCGGTGTTGAACTGGGTGAGGTTGAGGTAGTGGGGGTGCGTCCGAAGCAGGCTGCCCCGGCTGACGGTACGCTGATTGCGCAGTTGACCGGGGAATGTTTGTTCGGAGAGATAGCCAAAGAAGGGATTGGGCACGGCCTGATCGAGCAGGGCCTTGTGCGTGTAACGCAGGTCGGGATCGACGAGGTTGAACTGGCGGTTATAGGCCAAGTCACTTCCGATGTTCATGAAGTAGGTGACGTCGGCGTGAATCGATCCGGGAAGCTGGCGCTGGAAGGAGATATTGACGCGGTCATTGACGGCGGTGCGCATGTTGCGCTGGTTCCAATCGGCCTGGCTGCCGAGGCGTGTGTAGATGCCGAGGCTGCGTCCCACGGGGGGAATGAGCGGATTGGAGTTGGCGGGGAAGGGATCGCTGAGCCGTGCCTGCGGTATGCCTTGCAGGATGGGTGCCACAGTGGTGATGGCTCCGAATCCGGCGTAGCGCGAGTCGGCGGCGCCGAGTACATCGCTGACGAGGACGGGAGGCACAACGTACCGGGCGAAGCCGGCACGCAGGGACATTTTGTCGCTCAAGCGGATGGCCACGCCGATGCGGGGCATGAAGACGCGCTTGTTGCTGTCCCACATGCCGCGAGGATTGCCTTGTCCCGCAAAGGCCCAGGGTCCAGTGAAGCTGTAGGGCGCACCGCGCAGAGCGGCGATATCGGCGGGGATGGGCGGCGGCGTGGTCTGCATGTCTGGGATAGGCGCGGAGAGATCGAGCGGGCGGGAAACACGGTCTAGTGGATCAAAGACGCCCGTCTCGTACTCATAGCGCAGGCCGAGGTTGATGGTGAGGTTCCGATTGACCTTGAAATCGTTGTGGACGAAGAGGGCGTAGAAGTTGGTGCGGGGTTCCTGCAGCGGGATGTGCTGTGCCTGCGAGTCGCTGCCGAGGGAGCCGAGCAGGAAGGTGGCCCAGGCGTCGCCGCGGAGGCGCGTGTTGGGCGATTGGAACGTGTCCGCCGTGAGTGCGGGGCCGAAGCGCAGGTTCATCAGGTTCGGGCGGACGGAACTGCCGCGGAGCAGGCGGCTCTCACCACCGAGCTTGACGTAATGACGGCCGATGTTTTTCGATACACGGCCGCTGTAGTTGTAGCTCTGCGGATGCTGATACCAGTAGCCACCCTTGCCGAAGTTAGCCGAGCCGACACCGGAAACGATGAGGTTCGGATAGTACACGGCGGGGATGCCGGGCAGATAGGATTCGTACCATTTGTTCGGCCAGAAACCGGCGAGCCCGTTACTCCCGATTGCCGTCCGCGGAGAATCGTAGTCGTCGTTGAGCGTGGCGTAGCTCCAGCGGAAGTTGACGACCGTGGTGGAGTTCATGGTCCAGACGGCGTCGGCGGCAATGTTGCGGGAGTTCATGACTCCGCCGTTGTCGTCTGTCATGGCTGGGGAGTTATTGGGGGTGTAAT
>CALFYN010001092.1 GCA_937952345.1 uncultured Acidobacteriota bacterium | reverse complement strand
ACTTCGGGGCGGCAAAAGGCGCGGACATGCTTGGGGGAGCCGAGTCCGCGGGTGACGAAAAGTTGCCGATCGCGCCAGCGGTGGAGGCCGGAGAGGAATCGTTTGTCGGCGACGGGCGCCCAAGGAGGGGTGAGTCCGGGGATACGAGCCTGGCCGCCGTGCGTGTGGCCGCTGAGCATGAGATGCCACGGGTATTCGGCGAGCAGATCTTTGGCATCAGGATTGTGGGAGAGGAGGATGGTGGTCTGGGATGGGGGGATGGCGCGGAAGGCACGTTGGGGGATGATCTGGCGGCTCCAAAGGTCGCCGACGCCGGCGAATGTGAGTTCGCCGATGGTGGCGGATTCGTTGTGCAACAGGCGGACGCCGGCCGATTGGACGAGATCGGCGATGGGCTGGTGAGAGGCGTTGCCGCCGCGGCGGGCGAGCCATGCTCCGCCGTCGTGATTGCCGAGGACGGCGAAGGTGGGTGCGGTATCGGCGGCGCGGCGGAGCAGGCGCAGCAGGCCGGGCTTGTCGAAGCCGTGAGTGATGGTGACGAAATCGCCGGTGAAACAAATGAGATCGGGGCGCTGGCGCAGGCCGAGTTGGAGGCCGGCTTCGAGATCTTCGGCGGTCATGCCGTCGGAGGTGTGGAGATCGGAGACATGGAGCAGGTTGACAGGTTTGGCAATGGGGAGATGGACGGTGGTGCGGGAGGCATCGAACCAGCGGGGTTCGGCGAAGCGGAACCAGGCGGGAAGTGCGATGGCGGGAGCGGCGAGGGAGAGAAAGGTACGGCGGTACATCTGAACTTCAGTGTACTTTATGTAGCAGAGTACTTGTCAATGGGAAATTCGGGTCGCCGCTGTGGCTCGGTCCCTGCTAAAATCCCTAGTCGATGCCTGACCAAAACGAACGCAGAGATTTCCTGAAGGCCGCCACGGCCGCTTTCACCACCAACATTTTCACCGGCAACCTGAAGGGCGCCAACGATAAATACACTGCCGCCTTCATCGGGATGGGGCGGATGGGACGGGGCAACCTGGGGTTCGCCTTGAAGATGGACTCGGTGGAAGTGACCCATGTGTGCGACGTCTTCCAGCCCCACCTGGAGCAGGCGGTGGAGATGACGAAGGGGAAGGCCAAAGGCGTTCGGGATTTCCGGGAGATTTTGGCGGATAAATCGGTGGATATCGTATGTATTTCCACGCCCGACCACTGGCATCCGTACATGATGGTGGAAGCCTGCAAGGCGGGCAAGGACGTGTTTGTGGAGAAGCCCATCTGCGTGGCGGTGGAAGAGGGCAAGAAGATGGTGGAGGCGGCGCGGAAGTACAAGCGGGTGGTGCAGGCGGGGACGATGCAACGGTCGGGGGTGCATTTCCAGAAGGCGACGGACATTGTGAAGTCGGGGAAACTGGGCAAGGTAAGCATGGTCCATACGTGGAACTACAGCAATGCTCCGGTGGAAGGAATCGGGAATCCGCCGGATGCCGAACCGCCGGCCGATCTCGATTGGGATATGTGGCTGGGGCCGGCTCCGAAGCGTCCTTTCAATGCGAACCGGTTCGGGGTGGATCCGAAGGCGTTTTCGCACTTCCGCTGGTTCTGGGATTATGCGGGCGGGATGATGACGGATTGGGGCGTGCACTGGCTGGACATTGTGCAGATGGCGTTTGATGAAGCAATGCCACAGACGATAAACTGCGTGGGCGGCAAATTCCGGCTGAAGGACAACCGCGAGACGCCGGATACGATTCATGCTTCGTATGAATATCCGGGGTTCTGCTGCACGTATGAGAATCGCAATGGGAACGCGCAGTCGATGTTCGGCAAGGGCGGCGGAATTCTGTTCTATGGCGACCAGGGCACGCTGTTCGTGGACCGCAGCGGGTATCAGGTGGTGCCGGAGAAGGGCTCGGACTTGCAGGCAGAGGAAGTAAAATCGTCGAACCAGATGAACGCGGCGCATTGGGCGAATTTCATTGAATGCGTACGCACGCGGCAGAAGCCGAATTCGGACATTGAGAAGTGCTACCGGTCGTCGGCGACGTGTTTGCTGGCGAACGTGGCGCTGCGGAGCCGGCTGCGGCTGGATTGGGACGGGGAGACGGTGAAGCAATCCGAGGCGAAGAAACTGCTGTCGCGGGAATACCGCAAGCCGTGGAAGCTGACGGTGTGATGAAAGCGCACACCGAGTACCTGACGTTTCGCACGGAGAAACACAGGGAGTACATCAACATTACGCCCAAGGTGGAAGCCGCTCTGAAAAAGAGCGGCATCGCCGAGGGGATGATTCTGGTGTCGGCCATGCATATCACGGCGGGCGTGTGGGTGAACGATGCCGAGGATGGGTTAATCAGCGACATTGACGAGTGGCTGGAGCAACTGGCGCCTTTCAAGAAAAATTACCGGCATCACCGGACGGGCGAAGACAACGGCGATTCGCATTTGAAGAGCCTGCTGGTGCATCACCAGGTGATTGTGCCGGTAACGGCGGGGAAGCTGGATCTGGGTCCGTGGCAGCAGGTGTATTACGCGGAGTTCGACGGGCAGCGTCCGAAACGCGTCATCATTAAGGTGATGGGCGAATAAACACCGGGAGGTGTGCGATGAAGATCGTACTGGGCGCGTGTGTTCTGGCGGCGGTTTCCCTGGCTGCGGAGTTGCCGGTGAAGACGGTGATTCTGTACAAGCACGGGGTGGGGTATTTCGAGCGGGCGGGAGAGTTGCGGGCGGGGGAATCGGCGCGGCTCGATTTTCAGGCCGGCGATATGAATGATGTGTTGAAGTCGCTGACGATTGAGGATCGTGGGGGGAAGATCACGGGGTTGCGCTACGACGCGAGCGAGCCGCTGGAGAAGCGGCTGGCGGATTATCCATTTCAGGTGCGTCCGCAGATTGCGTTGAGCGCATTTCTGGATCAATTGAAGGGTGCGCGGCTGGAGTTGCGGACGGCGGCGGGAGAGAATGCGGCGGGGGCGATTTTTTCGGCGCGGGCGGTGGCGTTCGGTGAGAAAGCGCAGGAGAAGGAGATGCTCACGCTGATGCTGGATGGCGGGGAGCTGAAGACGTTTGAACTGGCGGCGGTGGGGGTGCTTAAGTTTTCCGATGATGTGCTACAGCGGCAGTTGAAGGAATATCTGGCGGCGCTGGCGGTGGCGCGGTCGCGGGAGAAGCGGAGCGTGTACATCGATTCGTCGGATGTGCGGTCGCGGCAGGTTCGGGCGAGCTATATGATTCCGACGCCGGTGTGGAAGTCGAGCTACCGGCTGATTTTCGGCGCGGCGGACGCGACGATCGAAGGGTGGGCGATTGTGGATAACACGACGGGCGAGGATTGGACGAATGTAACGCTGGCGCTGGTGTCGGGGCGGCCGATTTCGTTCATCAGCCAGTTGTATGAACCGAAGTACCGGGAGCGGCCGGTGGCGGAGTTGCCGGAGGACCGGGCGGTTGCTCCTCCGGTGCACGCGGGGGCGGTGGCGGGGGCCAGCGTGGAGCAGTTCGCGAAGACGATGCCCGCGGCTCCTCCCGCGCCAAGGCGGGCGTTGATGGCGGATATGGCGATGGCGGCGGAAGCGGAACGCGCGGCGGAGAGCACGGTAGCGGTGTCGGCGCAGGGGCGCGAGTTGGGGGATTTGTTTGAGTACCGGTTTGCGACGCCGGTGACGGTGCGCAAGAGCGAATCGGCGATGCTGCCATTCCTGCAACAGAAGATCACGTCGCGGAAATTGCTGATTTATTCCGACCGTTCGCTGCAGAATCCGATGAACGCAGCGGAGATTACGAACAACAGCGGCAAGACGCTGGATGGCGGGCCGATTACGGTATTCGACGGCGGCGCGTATGCGGGCGAAGCGCTGGTGGAGACGTTTAAGGCGGGTGACAAGAGGTTGATCAGTTATGGGGTGGATTTGGGGACTCGGATTACTACGGCGTTCGATTCGACGCGCGATGTGGTGCGCGAGTTCCGGGCGGCGCGCGGGATCCTGACGACGAAGACGGCGATTCTGGAGACGCAGACCTATACGATTCGCAATGTGGATGGGAAGGCGAAGACGCTGTGGATTGAGCATCCGGTGCGGGGCGGATATTCGTTGCTGAACGTAAAGCCAGTGGAGAGCACGGCGTCGGCGCACCGCTTCGAAGTGAAGCTGGGGGCGAATGCAACAGAGAAGTTCGCGGTGCCTGAGGAGCGACTGCTGGAGCAGAGCGTAACGGTGTTGAGCCTGACTCCGGATCAGATCGGCGTGTACGTGCAGAATCGCAATCTGAGCGCGGAGGGCCGGAAGCAGTTGGAGGCGGTAGCGGCGCAGAAGCGGTTGGTGGCGGAGACGGACGTGCAGTTGCGGGATCTGGAGCAGGAGATCAACGAACTGGTGCGCGATCAGGACCGCATCCGGCAGAATCTATCGAGCCTGAACCGGGTGACAGGGCAGCAGGAGCAGGTGAACCGCTATGCCAACGAACTGGCATCGCAGGAAGCAAAGCTGGCGGGGTTGCGGGACCGCGTGGGGCAGTTGCGGAAGCAGAAGGCGGCGCAGGAACAGCAGTTAAAATCCCTCATTGAGAAGATGACGTTTTGAACCTGGCACTGATCGGTTACGGCAGCGTGGGCAAGGCCTTCGCGCGGCTGCTCGAAAAGAAGCAGTCGCAATATCCTTTTCGTATTGTGGCGATCCACACGGCGCGTCACGGAACCGCGTACAACGTGCACGGCGTGGGCGTGGACCCGTTGTGGGGACCGCGTGCGGCGTCGGTGGAGGAGTTTCTCGACAAGGCGAAGGCGGAGGTGGTGTTCGAAGTGACGACGCTCAATCCGGCGACGGGGGAGCCGGCGTTGTCGCACATTCGGGCGGCATTCGCGCGCGGGCTGCATGTGGTGACGGCGAACAAGGGTCCGATTGCGCAGGCGTATGCGGATCTGGCGATGGAGGCGCTGCAGGCGGGAGTGCAGTTGCGGTTTGAGTCGATTGTGATGGATGGGGCTCCGGTGTTCAATCTGGTGCGGGAAACATTACCTGGGGTTCGTGTTTTGGGCTTTCATGGGGTGTTGAACTCGACGACGAACGTGGTGCTGGAGGCGATGGAGAAGGGTTTGTCGCTGGAGGATGGCGTGCGGTTGGCGCAGAAGATGGGTGTGGCGGAAGCGGACGTAGCGTTCGATATTGACGGTTGGGATGCGGCGGCAAAGACGGCGGCGCTGGCCAATGTGCTGATGGATGCGCGGACGAATCCGCTGGTGGTGGACACGAAGGGGATCCGAAGGCTGACTCCGGAAAAGCTGGCGGAGTTGCGGCCGAAGGGGAAGACGGTGCGATTGGTAAGTAGGGCGCATCGGGGAAAGGATGGGATGAAGATGCGGGTGCGGGCGGAAGTGCTGGACTTGCAGGATCCGTTGGCGCTGGCGCGGGGGACGTCGAATCTGTTGCGGATTGAGACGGATTTGATGGGGACGCTGGGGGTATTGGAATCGGACCCGGGGGTGGAGCAGACGGCGTACGGGCTGTTTAGCGACATGGTGGATATTGCGCGGGTGATTTAATTGCGGAGGTCCATGGTCCAGATGTCGCTGGAGAGTTCATGGATCACGGCGACGATCCGTTCCGAGGAAACAGCGATGGGGTTGACCACGGAAATCGCCGGCCCTCCTTCGAAGGTGTAGAAGTGCACGGGTTTGCCGATGGGCTGTTTGGTTTCGGGATGAATCGGCTGGCGGTAGATGGCGCCTCGCGCGGTTCCGGCGGAGGCGGGAGAGAAGTAGATGGAATTTCCGTCGGACGCCCAGAATGGATGACTCACGTTTTCGGCAACGGTGCGCCATTCCGGCTCCGGAACCGGTTGCGCGCCGCGGAAAGGCGCGACATACAACCTGCGCGCCCTGTCGAGGAAGGCGAGCCATTTTCCATCCGACGAGATCTTGGGATCAGTGAAATGGTCCTGCCCACGCCGGATGATCCGCGATTTCTTGCGGGAAGCCATCTCCATCACGGAGATGCCCTGCGGGGTGGAAGTGTCCCAGAGCAACAGGAAGCGTCCATCGGGAGACCAGCCGCGCAGACGTGCGCCAGACTCCGACAAGTCGGACCTTTCGCCGGTGGCGGCATCGATGGACACCATTTTCCAGGCGGCAGGCCCTAAGCCACCTCCGCCGCCTTCTCCGGAGTACGTGGCAGCGATGCGCTTGCCATCGGGGCTGAAGACAAAGTGGGCAAGCGCTTCGCTCATGCTCTTCGGTTGAGCCAGCATGCGCTCCTTGCCGGTGCGCAGATTGCGCAACCACAGAGCTTGACTGCCGTTGCGCCAGCTTGCGTAGGCAAGCATGGAGCCGTCGGAGGAGAGATAGGGGTGCAACCCGTCGGATTGTCCGGCGGTCAAACGCTCCGGCGCACCGAGCACCTTGCCATTGTTTAAATCGCAGGGCAGAGATAACAGTCTGTTAACGGAGTGGTTGGAGTTGAAGGCGATGCGGCCGGGGACAGCACTGGTGTTCATCAAGCTGTTCGAGGAAGTGCCGAAGATGACGGGTGCCGGTTCGCCCGACTCCACATCGCGTAGCGCAATGCGCCACACATTGACGGCGTCTCCCAAGGGTGAGGTGAAAAGCAGGGTCTGATCGGGGAGCCATGCGGCGATGTTGGTCCATTGGCCGTTGTACATGTTGCGGCGGATGAGGTTGTCCTCCAGCTTGAGAGGGCGGCTGCTTCCGTCCATGGAAACCACATGAAACTGCGTGAACGGTTCCTGGACGCGAACGATCAGTTGGGAACTATCGGGAGACCAGGCATGGGGTGTAGTGGTGAGGACAAACATCTCGCGCACTCCGCCGCCGGCCACCGGTTTGATGGCCAGTTTGCCGAGCGATAGGGCGACGAGCTTTCCGTCGGGCGAAGGCTTGGGGTCCGTCGCGCCAGCCTGGAAGAGCCTCGCGTCACCACCCAGAGCAGGTACTTCATATACTCCG
>CALFYN010001091.1 GCA_937952345.1 uncultured Acidobacteriota bacterium | reverse complement strand
TCCCCCGGCGTGTACGATCCGGTGGCCACCTTGAAGCCCGTGAACCCCAGCCCCAGATAATAGTCCGCCTTCTCCACCAGCCTCTCCAGCGGATAATTCGATGGCCCGCCCGTGGCATAAGCCGGCAGCTTCGCGTGCTTTGCCCCACCCAGCAATTCGTACACCGGCACGCCTTCCTGTTTGCCCTTCAAATCCCAAAGCGCCGCCTCGATCCCATTGATCACCGCCGCGCCCAGCCCCACGCGATTCCAATAATTGCCGCAGCGCACCATGCGTTGCCACAATTCCGGAATATCGGCGTCGCTGCCAATCAGAATCGGAGCATAGAAATCCACCAGCGGCGGAATCGCCTCCGGGCAAAAATAGCCCGCGTAGGTTTCCCCCACTCCGGTCAGCCCTTCTCTCGTATGCACTTCAATAAAGGCCGCCGACCGCAGTTTCCGCGCCTCGCGCAGAAAACGGTCATTCGTCGACGGCCCCGTCAACAGAGTGGTAGTGACAGCGGTAATGTTCATGGTCTACAGCCAGTGCTTGTATTTTTCGTAGAGAATGCGCCGGCACTCCTCGTACGTTTCCTCGGAAAAGCCCTGATAGGGCGACAGCAACCGCAACGTCATCGGCACACCCGCCAGCTTGACGAGAGTTTTGTCGTAAGCCCCGTCAATCAGCGTCTGCCGCCGCAACGGCGCGATCACTTCCTCCACGCCTTTCAGATACTCCGCCTGATACGCAAACAGTTTGTCCCACTGCTTCGTCAGCCCGTACTCGAACATCGTCTGCGTTCGCTTCGGAAACAGCGGCCCGAAGCTCGACAGCAAGGAACATTCCCCGTGCAGGCACCCCGTTGGAAACATCGCCTCGCCTAGAAAATGCTGCAGATCCCCGGCATTGCGCAGCAGCTCCATCGTCCCCTGCACCGTGGTTCCCGTATTCTTCGTCGCCACCAGGTTCGGCACTTCATCGGCAATCCGCCGGTAATCGGCGCCGTTCAGCAGCCGCTTGGTGCGCATCAGGTTGTAGTGCAGAAATTTCGAATCGGGGAACGAAGAGCACACGTCCACAAAGAAGCGCAGCATCTCCGTGTCGTTCAACACGCCCCAGGAAGGAAGCGAGATCTGAAACTCGCGGAACCCGATGTCATGGGCAATGCGTAGCCGCTCCCGGAATTGCGCCACCGAAAGCGCGATCACGCCGATCTGCGCGTGAATGCCTTCCCCTTTCGTTTCCTCGCGAAAAACCTCGGCGATCCGTGTGAACCGCGGCAGATCCACGGCATAACCTTCGCCCGCCGTCCCGAACGTGTACACGTGCCGGAATCCCGCTTGCAGTGCATGCCGCACCTGCAACCGGAACGCATCCTCCAGAAAATTCTCCTGCTCGTCCCAGGGAATCTCGCAACTGATCAATATGCCTTGTGGGTATCTCAAGTCTTATTCCTTTGGCTCCACCATCTCGTGATAACTTCCCGCGGCCACCCCCGCAACCTTCTGCACTGTGCCCGAAGGCCAGCGGATCTCCAACTCCGCCGGCGCTGCCTCCCCGCCCAACCCGAATACAATCCGCCGGTCGTGGGAAGCCAGAAAGCTGCCCCCACCCGTAACCCAACGCGTCAGCGTGCGCCCCGCCGAACGCAGCGTGATCCGCGCGCCGATGCCATCGCGATTCGACACCGTTCCGCGCAGTTTCACCCCAAGCCACTGCCCTTTCCCCTCATTGCGCAGCACCACCGGCGGGTCGTTCAGCGACACGAAGGCTACGTCCACCGCTCCGTCGTTGTCCAGATCTCCGCTCGCCATGCCTCTCCCCAGATACGATGTCTGAAACACCGGCCCCGCGTCAATCCGCGAAAAACGAGCCTGCCCGTCATTGGCCAACAGCAGCGGCGGCTCGCGGTAAGAGACGCTGCGGTTCGATTGCGCGATCATCTCGTGCAGATGCCCGTTCACGATGAACAGGTCCAGATCGCCGTCGTTGTCGTAATCGAGAAACCGCACTCCCCATCCCACATACGGCTTCGTCAA
>CALFYN010001090.1 GCA_937952345.1 uncultured Acidobacteriota bacterium | reverse complement strand
AGCGGAAGTGCGATGAGGAAAACAAGGAATCCGGAGTAGAGATCGGATTTCCAGGTGCTGTTCGGTGCCATGTATCCCGATCATGAGCCGTATCGGTGACTAAGCCTATTCCTGCTGCCAAGGGTACGGGGATACGGTTTTCAGGGGGGCGGCTCGAAATGGGCGAATCGCTGTTAGGGTGGAAACAGGATGAGAACGATCTGTTTTATTGTGCTGCTGTGCACCCTGGCACAAGCCGAAGAGAATGGACTGTTGAACCGGGATATGCCGCACTGGCTGCGTTTGGGGGCAGCGATGCGTCTGCGCAGCGAGGGCGATCATGGGATCGGATTTCAGGAAGGTGAGAGCCGTGACTTTCTATTGCAGCGCTACCGGTTTTCCCTGGGAATCCGGCCGGTTTCCTGGATGCAGTTCTTCGGCGAGGTGCAGGATGCGCGGGCGGCCGGGTATGCCAATCCGAACGGCGGCGTGAAAGACCGGCTGGATCTGCGGCAGGCGTGGGTGGGCGTGGGCACGGAGGCCGGACG
Source organism: uncultured Acidobacteriota bacterium (assembly GCA_937952345.1). Taxonomy (GTDB): domain Bacteria; phylum Acidobacteriota; class Terriglobia; order Bryobacterales; family Bryobacteraceae; genus CADEFT01. Next base: position 1,567 of record CALFYN010001090.1, on the reverse strand, counting down.
CTGGGATCTGCGCGTCGGCCGGCAGAGGCTCTTTTTCGGCAGCGAGCGTGTCATTGGCGCTGGGGAATGGGGCAACACGGCGCGCGTCTTCGATGCGGCCCGGCTGGCGCTGCATCGGGGAAAGGACCGTGTGGATATTTTCGCGAGTTCGGTGGTGGTTGCCGATGTGGATGCCTGGGATCACCATCAGCAGGGGAATAATCTGCATGGGGCCTATGCTTCGCTGGGGTCGCTGATCCCCGGTTCCCAGGTGGAACCGTATGTGCTCTACCGCACCAATCACAGGGCCGGCGCGCATTTCTGGACACAGGGGTTACGATCGGCGGGGTCGGTGACGCAGCGCTACAAGTATGAAGCGGAAGTGGTGCATCAGGCGGCCGGGATGGCGGGCACGCTGCAAGTCCAGAGGCTGTTCCAGAGCTTGCGCTGGACACCCACGTTGATGGGCGAAGGCAATTACGCCGGGGTGAATTTCGATCAGCTTTATCCCACAAACCATGGGATTTATGGAATTACCGATCAAGTCGGGCGGCGTAATACGAAAAACGTGCGCGGCGGCATCTGGCTCCATCCGGAAAAATGGCTGACGCTGAAGGCCGAGGGACACTCCTTCTGGCTGGCGAGCCGCAATGCGGGGTTGTACGCCTTCAACGGGGCATTAACGGTGCCGGCGGTGGCCGGTGGCGCCTCGGCAACGGATGTGGGACGGGAATTGGATGTATTGTCGGAGGTGAAACTCTCCCGCCATTATGATATCGGGCTGCAGTACGGACATTTGTTTCCGGGGGATTTTCTAAAAACCTACACGCCCGGTGCGAGCCGCTCCTTCTACGCGGTGTATCTCGATCTGCGCCTGTAGCGGGTCAGCGTGTCTTCACGCCGGCCTGCTTCATGACACCGTGGATGGACCGGAAAACCGTCTCTTCCACTTCTTCAGAGAACTTGCCGGGCTGGCCGTAGTAGATCATGCTGGTTTCGCCCTCGTAGCCGCCTTCGCGCAGCACGCGCAGTGACGGGATGTAGCACATGACATCGTTCGAATAGCCGGCAACAATGAGATCGGTGCCGGCGAATTCTTTCTTGGCCCGCAGCGCGTAATCGACCACCACTTCGCCACCGAGCGCAAGGAGCGTGAGCCCCTTGGAGAGGCGGATGGCCTGCACCGGATAAGGCGTACCGCGAACAGGGCGGCGCTCATCGTAGGCACGCAGCATTTCCCGGGCGCGCGATGCCTTGAACTTGTTTTCGTCCTTGCTCTCCTGTTCAAATTGCTCCCGCGTGTGCGGAGCGAAGGCGAGTTCGGTGATCTGGAACGCCGTTTTCAAATCGAGCGGGAGAGGCTTAGCCGAACCAAGCACCCGGTTCACTTCCGTGGCCAGCGCCTTGCCGTATTGTTCAGCGTGCCCCACGGTGCCGCGAGGATTGGGGTTCTGATCGCCGCCGCACAGCAGCAGGAACATCGCCGTGGCGCCGGGTTGCAGCCGCTCCATTTCGCTTTGCGCGTAGCCGGCGTAGTCTCCCGAGACCTGGTAATTATCGCCGCCGAGCGTGGTGTTGTGGCAAGCGT
>CALFYN010001089.1 GCA_937952345.1 uncultured Acidobacteriota bacterium | reverse complement strand
GTTTCGATTAAGATGATCCGCAAGTTCGGCGTCCGCTCGATGGCATCCACCAGAACCGCCCCCTGCCCCGCGCGCACCGCCGTGCCCTCAATGCCAAACGGCTCCAAAAACTCATGAATCAAATGTTGTGTGCCACCATAGAGCGGCACCGTGTAGACCATCCGGTCCCCAGGACGTGCGAACGACAGAATCGATGTCATGATCGCCGCCATCCCGGAATTGAAAACCGCTGCTGCCTTCGAGCCTTTTTCCAAAGGCACGATCTGATCTTCCAGAATTTCCGCGTTTGGATGATTTAGCCGGCTATAAATTAAATCGACATGTTCGTGGGGCATGGCCTGCGCCCGCCCGCCCGCAATCGCGAAAGCGCGCTCGGCGGCTTCCGGACTCGTAAATACGTAGGTAGAACTGCGAAAAACCGCCGGCCGCGCCGAGCCGACGCTAAGTGCGGGATCGAAGCCTCGCGTCAGCACCGCCGTCGGCGGACGCATCGGATGAGCATCGTGCTTGTCCATGCCCCGAGTGTAGCGCCGTCCCGCGCCGTGCGCCGACGAATGCCCCCAGTTCGGAAAACGCCGTAAACCGCGGCTTGCCCTCCAGCCACCGCTCCGGCACGCCCGCCCATGGAATCGCATCCCCCAACGGCGTCTTCAAATACAACGCATCCGCCCGCGGCAGAAATAACCGCGAGGAATCCTTGAAATCCACCGTCGCCGGATCGAGCACCGCGATATATAGATCTGGCTTCAAAAAATGAAGCACGCTGTTCGATTCCAAAATCACGTTCTCATGCGCCGCCAGCAATTCCTTCAATGCCGGGATGGCATGGCCCAGATCCCCCATCGCCGTACGCAGCCAGTAGGATCGCGCCGCGCCAGCCGTTAGATAGCGTCCCGAATCCGTCCCATCCGCCACCGTCTGTTCGTCCAACACATACGGATGCTCAGGATTTTCCGGCGCGCAATCGCACGGCTTGCCGTCCAGGCTGCAAATCCCATGCCCGTGCTGCGTGATCTTGACGGCTGCCCACTGCAACCCCCGTGTCGCCGCAATGATTCCGCACACCACGGATGTCTTTCCCACGTTGCGTGAATGCCCGCCCACGGCCACCAGCATCACGCCGGCTCCTCATCGAGCAGCGCCGCCACCTGCCGCTTCAATTCCAGCAATTCCTTCCGCATCGCCGGCAATTTCGACACATTTGCCAATTGCTCCAGAATTTCCTTGAGCGGCCGCGCCGGTGTGCCCCACACCACTTCGCCGCTGCGAATGACCTTCGATGTCAACACGCCGCACCCCGAACCCAGCACCGCCCGCGATTCAATCCGCGCCTTATCGCCGATCCCCACCTGCCCGCCGATCACCGCGTAATCCTCCACCACTACCGCGCCGGAAAAGCCGGTTTGCGCCGCCACCACGACATGATTCCCAATGCGGCAATTGTGCCCCACGTGCACCATGTTGTCGATCTTCACTCCGTCGCCGATCCACGTCACACCGAGCGCGGCGCGATCCACCGTCGCATTCGCGCCGATCTCGCAATCGTCGCCAATACGCACCCGTCCCACCTGCGGGAACTTCTCCCACCTGCCCTTTTCCATCACGAACCCGAACCCGTCGGCGCCGATCACGCAACCCGAATGCAGTACCGCGCGCTCGCCGATGTCCACATCATCATAAATGGTGACATTGGCGTGCAGCCGCGAATCCGCCCCGATCGTCACTCGCTTTCCCACCACCGATCCCGCGCCGATTACGCTGCGGTCGCCAATCTTCGCGCCATCGCCCACCACCGCGCGCGGCGCAATCGAAACGCCTTCGCCCAACTCAACGCCCTCGCCAAGCACCGCGCTCGGATGCACGCCCACCGGCGCTGCCTCCACCGGGTGAAATCGGCTGAGCAGCCGCGCAAATGCTCCGCGCGGGTCTTTCGTGCGGATGATCGTCCTACCGGCCTTATTGTCGAATTCGGGAGTTACCAGCAGGCATCCCGCAGCCGATGACGCCGCCGCCATCGCGGCTTTGCGGTTGCCGACGAACGCTGCTTCATCATGGCCAGCGGACTCCAGGTCGCCCACGCCGCTAATTTCGCGCTCGCCGTCGCCTTCAAAGGTGCAGCCCAGCCAGTCCGCCAGTTCGCGAACGCGCATCATTAGGCGCTAGCCCCAAAGTTCCAGAATCGGCCCGTACAGATCGCGGTCGGAGAAAGGCACATATTCGAATCCTCTCCCAATTGGATCATCTTTGCGCACCGTGGTGTAATCGATGCCCAGCGCGGAGTACACCGTCGCCTCCACATCCTCGGCGCGAATCTCGCGATTGCGGCTCCAGCCTGTCTCTGTCGTGATCGCGCCCGAACCGTCCGTCGATCCCACCACGCGCCCGCCCTGAATTCCGCCTCCCGCGAACATGGCTGCCTGCTGCACATGATGATCGCGGCCCTTGCCCGCGTTAATGTTTCCCGGCACGCGGCCGAATTCGCCCATCGCCACAATCAGGGTTTCGTTCAACAGTCCGTCCTCGCGCAAGTCGGCCAGCAGAGTGCCCAGCGCGGTGTCGAACTCCCGCATCCGCAGATTGTGCCCCGCGTTGTTGGCGTAGATGTTCTCGTGATGATCCCAGTCTCCCTGGTTGATCTGGATAAACCGCACCCCGGCCTGCGCCCGCAACAGATTGCGCGCCGCGATGCAGGCATTGCCGAATCCCGTCGTGCCGAACCGCACGCGCTCCGCCTGGTCGAACGTGAAGATGCGGTTCACATCGTCGTTGTACATCAACTTCCGCGCCGCGGTCTGGAACGCGTACACTTCGTCCACATCCGGCCCTAGCTCGCGCGATTCGTGCAACTCCGCCGTCATCTGGTCGAGTAGTTGTATCCGCTGCCGAAACCGCTGCTCTCCGTCGCGATGCGTGGTGTTGTTCATCCCGCCGCCGCCCGGAGTCACATAGAACGGACTGTGCTCCGGCGGGAAATAGCCCGGCCCCGGCCCCGA
>CALFYN010001088.1 GCA_937952345.1 uncultured Acidobacteriota bacterium | reverse complement strand
CCGCCCGCGCAACGCCATGGCCTGCGTCAACGCCTTCATTGACCACCTGCCCAAATTAAAGGCCGCAGCCAAGGAATACCCCGACGTCGTCATCATCTACGGCCGCGTCAACGCCGACGACACCAAAGCCATCGCCCAGATCGATCAATTCGCCGCCGAGGGCGCTAAAGGTATCAAGTTCCACTCCCCGCGCCTCAATTGGGACGACCCGCACTACTTCCCCATCTACGCCCGCCTCCTCCACCACAAACTCGTCGCGCTCTTCCACACCGGCATCGCCTCCCACACCACAGGCCCGCAATACACCGGTATGGGCCGCATGCGTCCCGCCTACCTCGACACCATCTCCCGCGCCTTCCCCGACCTCTACATCCAGGGCGCGCATCTCGGCAATCCCTGGTACGACGAAGCCGCCGAAGCCGCCCGCTGGAGCCCCCGCCTCTACTTCGATCTCACCGGCTCCACGCTCATCAAAAAAGCGAAGAACCTCGCCGTCTTCCGCGAGTACCTTTGGTGGGACGGACCCGCCCTGCATAGCTCGCCCGACGCCGTCTACGCCTTCGAGAAAATCCTCTTCGGCACCGACGAACAGCCCGAAAACCTCGACATCGTCCTCGGCCGCTACGAAGCGGTCTGCAACGCCTGCCAGGTTCCCGAAGCCAGCCGCCGCAAACTCTACGGCGAAACCCTCGCCAAAATCTTCGGCATCCAGCCCCGCGCCTGACCCATCATGAAGGAGAGCATGGGAACAACCTCGCCTACAACGGCAGCTTCACCGCCTTCCCATCCTTCAAACTCCGCTTCGCCGCCTCGATAATCTCCACCACATCCACATTAATATCCACCGCCACCAACCCCTCCGGAGGCCGCTTCGTCCGGATGCAATGCACCATATACGCAATCGGCTCGGAACGCTCCGCAGGCAGCGTATCCACCGGCAGCGCTACCCCAGCCTCCCGTCCCTTCCGCAACTCCACGGTTCCATTCCGCATGTACAGGCTTCCTGTACGCCCGAAAACCTCCAGATCCTGAAAGCTCCGAGGAAAGTCCCAACTCCCTTCAAACAACCCCACGCCATTCTTATACGAGAAGATGAACGTCGAATTATCCTCGACTTTCGGAAATTCCTCCGGCCGCAACTGATTCACCTGCGCATACACACTCTCCGGCTTCCCCAGATACCACAAGCTCCACAGCGCGTTATAGCAGCCGAAGTCCATCAACGCCCCAGCCCCATTCTTCTCCGGATCCGTCAGCCAATCGAAGAACACCTTATTCAACCCCTTCGAACCACCCGGCCCGCCATGTCCCACCAACCCGCGCAGCCGCCACACCTGCCCCACCATCCCATCATCCGCCGCCTTCTTCGCCGTATACTGTGACCCCCACCACGCCATCTGATAATTCGTCATCACATACACCCCATGCTGCAGCGACAACCGCCGGATCTCCTGCGCCTCGCGCAGCGTCGACGCCAGCGGCTTCTCAAAAATCACATGCACCTTCCGAGGCGCACAGGCCTGCAACACCTCCAGATGCCGGTTGTTCTCCACGAACGCCCACACCATCGAAGGCTTCTTCTCATCCAGCATCTTCTTGTAGTCGGCATAGAACAGCGCATCCGCCGCCCCGCGCCGCTTCGCCTCCGCGATCATATCCGGCAGCGTCTCGGCAATCCCCACCAGCTTCGCCGGTTGGCCCGAAATCATCTTCCCGATGTGTCCCCAAACATGGCTGTGGCGCAGCCCGATAATGGCAATCGTCGCGTCCTGCGCCATCGCGCACATCCCGCCGGCAATCAGCATAAGGAGCAGTTTCATCACGCACCAGCTTAAACCCCTTCCGGTGCTGAACTCCACTCCTCTGCTACAATGCTCTTCCGTGCCGAGACAGCAGTTCCAGCAGGCTTACACCAGGGAACAGGTGTTGCGCGTCTCCGGCGTATCCGAACGCCAGTTGCGGATCTGGGAGCGCGCGGGTCTACTCAATCCCCGCAACGAATACGTCCTCTCCGACCTGAAAGCCCTGCAAACACTCTTCAAAATGAAGCAGGGCGGACTCGGCCCAAAACACATCAAGAGCGTCTTCACCGCCATTCGCGAGAAGCTCGACGGCATCCATGACCCGCTCTCCCAGGTCACCGTCATGCTCGACCACGGCGACGTGCACGTCCTCATCGACGGCCAGAAAATGCACGCCGAAAGCGGCCAGCTTCTCTTTAACTTCGACCAACAGGACATCAGCCGCCTGCTCGCCTTCCCCACGGAAAAGCAAAAGGAACGGGAGCAGGCCACCGAACAGAAGCGCATCGCCGAAGCCGCCGATTGGTTCCAGCGCGGCCTCGAACTCGAACAATCCGGCCTCGACAAGGATGAAGCCGTCCAAGCCTACGAAAAGGCCCTCGAACTCGATCCCGGCTGTGTCGGCGCGCTCGTCAACCTCGGCACCATTTTCTTCCACGCCCGCCAGTGGAAACGCGCGCTCGGCTGCTACAAGAAAGCCATCGGCATCGCCCCCGATTACGCCCTCGGCCACTTCAACCTCGCCAATCTCTATGACGAGCGCGGTGACGTCGCCGGCGCCATGCAGCACTACCAGGCCGCGCTCAAATCCTCGCCTGAATACGCCGACGCCCACTACAACATGGCGCTCCTCTGCCAGCGCACAGGCCAGACCATGCGCGCCCAGCGCCACTGGCGCACCTACCTCAAACTCGACCCCGGCAGCAGTTGGAGCGAAGTCGCCCGCCGCGAACTCGCCAAACTCCGCGATGCCTCCGTCATCCGCCATGATCCCGATGACCATCCCACCCAGGGCCGCGTTGTATCCTAAAGAGATGACGCAATTTCGCGGCCGGCCATAACACGCAGCCCGTGCGTCTTCTTACATTTCCGAATCATCCATAAGAGGTTTTTCCGTTGAGCCGTATCTCTCTCGCATTCCGCAGTTTCTTCGGGATTCTCTTCTCCGGTGAGCTCGCCGCCGACATCGCTTCCGCGTTCGGCTACGTCAAGCCGGTGAAGGAGAAACCCGCTCCCCCTCCGCCTCCGCCCGCCAAGCCGAGCGACGGGGCCCTCCAGATCCTCGGCATCCTCCAGCGCGACGCGCGCCTCATCGACTTCCTCATGGAAGACATCTCCGCCTATAGCGATGATCAAGTCGGCGCCGCCGTCCGCTCCCTGCACGAACAGTGCAAAGGCGCGCTTGACCGCTACGTGAAGCTCGCCCCCGCCATCGACGGCGTCGAAGGCACCTTCGCAAACGCTTCCTCCGCCGGCTCCGCACAAGCCGTGAAATTCATCGGCAACGTCCCCGCGGGGCCTCCCCCCAAGGGCGGCACGCTTCGCCATCGCGGCTGGAAAGCCGTCCAAATCGAACTGCCCAACATCGGTCCCAAGCAGGACATGACCATCATCGCCCCCGCTGAAATCGAAATCGAGTAACCCATCCACGATGTCCAGCCGTTATGTAATCGGGATCGATCTCGGCACCACGAATTGCGGCGTCGCCTTCGTGGATGCCTCGCAGATGGACGATCCATTCCACCTGCCCGAAGTGCAGTTGCTGCCCGTGCCGCAGTTGGTCAACCCCGGCGAAGTCCGCGATGAGCCGCTGCTGCCCAGCGCGCTCTATCTCCCCGACGACAAGGATTTCCAGGGCGCCTCGCTCGACCTTCCCTGGTCCAGCGACGCCACCATGGTCACCGGCACGCTCGCCCTCAAGCGCGGCACCGAACGTTCCAATCGCCTCGTCACCTCCGCAAAAAGCTGGCTCTCGCACAGCGGCGTCGATCGCACTTCCGCTCTCCTGCCGCTCAACGCACCCGAGGGAACGCGCAAGGTATCGCCCGTCGAGGCCTCGCGCCGCTTTCTCGAACACATCCGCAAAGCCTG
>CALFYN010001087.1 GCA_937952345.1 uncultured Acidobacteriota bacterium | reverse complement strand
ACAACCCGGCTTCGAACCGGGGATTCGTTCTTTTGGGCAGTTCGGGATTCTATTTGGCTACCAGAGAGTTTACCGCCGGCACCCACCCGCAACTGACCTTCAGCAGCGAAGTGGCGCCTCCGCCGCCTCCTTCGGATGTGCCGGAACCGGCCTCGATTGCGCTCCTGGGGGCAGGCGCGGCAGCAATATTACTGGCGCGCGCCCGGAGTTGAGCGGGTAGTTTGGCGAAGCGGCCCGGTTGCGATATCCTTGAGAACCGCCTTGGGGCGGGGCCGGGCCATGACCGACGAAGAGCAACTGACGGAGTATCTACGCAAGTGGGCGGAGGGCAACGCCGAAGCGGCGGAAACGCTGATCCCGCTGGTATATGCGGAGTTGCGCCGCATGGCGTCAGCGGCGCTGGCGAGGGAAGCGGTTGAGGTCACGCCGCCGACTTCCCTGGTGCACGAATTGTTCGTGCAGTTGCTGGCGCAGCGCAGAATCCAATGGCACGACCGGGGGCATTTCTTCGGCATTGCCTCCAGGCTGCTGCGGCAGATTCTTGTGGCGCGGGCGCGCAAGCGCAATGCCCTGAAACGGGGAGGGGGCAAGCCCATGGAGGAACTGGGCACGGTGGCGGCCGAACCGTCCGGGCTCGAGCCGGAGGATATGATCCTGCTCGACCGGGCACTGGAAGGGCTGGCACGGCTTGATGAATCGAAAGCGCGGCTGGTGGAGTTGCGCTATTTCGGTGGATTGTCGCTGGAGGAGACGGCGCAGGCAATGGGCATTTCGCTGGCCACAGTGAAGCGGCAGTGGGAGTTTTCGAGACTGTGGCTCTACAAGGCGATGAAAGGGGAGGGGACCAGGACGGGTTCGACGGACGAACATGACACCTGAGCAGTTCCGCGATCTGGAAGAACTGGTGGCAGGCGCCGTTCTGGTGCGACCGGAGGAACGCGGCGCGTGGATGCGCCAACGATGCCTGGATCTGGAAGTGCTACGTGAAGCGGAGTCAATGCTGGAGGCCGAGCCTCCGGCCGAGTTCCTGGAATCGAGCCAGGAGGGAAGGGCAGTAGCGGCACTCTTGCCTGCCGCCGGCGAAACGGTCGGGAGATGGAAGCTGGTGCGGCCTTTGGGGCGCGGCGGAATGGCGACCGTCTATCTTGCCACGCATTTGGATTCTCGTCCGGAACGCCAGGCGGCAATCAAGATTGTGGAAACCGCGCAGCCAGCCGAGTTGGAGAAGCGATTCCGGCAGGAAAGCGAGATCCTCTCGCAGTTGCATCATCCCAACATCGTCCGACTGCTCGAAGTGGGGCAGGAACAGGATGCCTGGCCGTGGATGGCATTGGAGTATGTGAAAGGACGCAACTGCGCCCAATGGGCGGCCGAGAACCGGCACAACCGGCGGGCGATTCTGAACGTCTTCCTGGAAATTTGTGGGGCTATTCAGTTTGCGCATGCGAAGCTGGTGGTGCATCGGGATCTGAAGCCGTCGAACATCCTTATATCCGCCGATGCACAGCCGCATATTCTCGATTTTGGCGTCGCCCGACTACTGGAGCCGTTCGGCCTGGAGCGCACAAAGACCGGATACCGGGCATTCACGTTGCACTATGCGAGCCCGGGGCAGATTCTGGGCCAGCCCGCCTCGACCGCGGATGACATTTACGCGCTGGGCGTGTTGCTTTATGAGATGCTGGGCGGGCAAGTGCCCTACCTGCTCTCGGGTGTGTCGTTGCCGGAGTTGATCCGCTTCGCCCAAGGTGGGGATGTGGTGCCGATGCAGCCACTGGCGGGTGTGGACGCCGATCTGCGGGCCGTGGTGGGGAAGGCGATCGCAAGGGACGGAGCGGCGCGTTATCATTCCGTGGAAGCTGTCGCGGAAGACTTGCGGAGATACCTGGACGGCTATCCCGTGGAAGCGCGCGGGCCGGGCTTGGGTTACCGCGTTCGCAAACTGGTGGGGCGTCACAAGCTTATGCTGGCGGGTGGAACCGCGGCGATCCTGCTGGCGTCGGCCGCGGGGGTCCGGATTACTCGCGATGCGGAACAGGCTCGCCTTGCGGCCGTCGAAGCCGAGCGCCAGAGACAGTTGTCCGACGCCGCGCTGCGGCGCGAAGCGGAGGCGCTGCGGCAGGTCTCGCAGAAGGCAGAGGAGGCCGCGAAAAGTAGGGCGGCGGCGATTGAACGATTCAATGACGTACGCTCGCTGGCGAGCGCTTTGCTGGACACTTTGGAGCCCGAGGCACGGAGAATTCCCGGGGCCGGGAAATTCCGCCAGGTCCTGGCGGAGCAGGCCGCGCTCTATCTCGACCGGCTCGGCAAAAGCCTGCGCGGGGAACCGGAAGACGCGGAGGTCTGGGGCGAGATCGCAAAGGCATGGCACAAGGTCGCGTTAGTGGAAGGCGACTTGTTGAACACCTACAACCTGGGCAATCCAGAGGGCTCGCTGGAGGGCTACCGCAAGGCACTTGCGGCACAGGAACAACGGGCCAGGTTGTTGCCGGGGGATTGGGAGGCACAGCGGCGTGTGGAGGACGCACGCATCTCGTTTGCCGCGCAACTGCGGATGATGCGGCGGAACGAGCAGTCAAACAGCCTGCTGCGGCAAGCCGACGCGTCGTTGTCCGCGCTCTACAAAACCGCCGGCCAGGAAAAGATTCTGGAGACACTCGCACGGGCACGCTATTTCACAGATCTTCAGGGTTTCTTGGCCATTACGGAGCGGCTGCTGGCAAGACACCCCGATGATCCAAAGTTTCTGCGCAATCTTGCGCTTGCCTACAAGACCCTCGGGAGCGAGCCGAAAGTTGGCGTTTCTGAACGGCTGATCTATGCGAAGCGAGCCTTGGAACTCGACCAGAGACGGCTCAACCTGGCTCCGCAAGATGCGTCGATTGGCCTGGAAGTCTCCCTGTCTGCCTCGGTCCTGGGTACGGCATACGTTGCGGCGGGAATGCATCGAGAGGCGTTGTCGGTCTTCGAGGGAATGGTTGGCTTGCGGCGTGATCTGGTGCGCAAGGATCCGGAGAATGTGAAGCTCACCGAGAGACTCGCGGTGGGCCTGAATATCCTGGGCTGGCATTTTCACCAGTTGCAGGATTGGGAGCAGGCATGGAACGCATTTGCGGAAGCGCGGAGATTGATACCTGGGCTACAGGGGAGGATCCCCACACATATCGTGGAGCAGATTGATTCTGAGGCGGAGTTGGGGATACCGCTGCAACCGGACGGGGACCGGGCAATTGTGTGCCAGGCGGCGGTCAAGGGAACGGGCCTG
>CALFYN010001086.1 GCA_937952345.1 uncultured Acidobacteriota bacterium | reverse complement strand
TTCATGCAAGCTACTACGCAACATCCCGCCAAAGGTTTCTGTTAATTCGTGGCGGCGTGCGGCCATTCCCCAACGCTACAATTCACAGTATGCGGTCTCTCATTATCGGTTTACTGATCGCCACCACCTTGCCCGCGCAGAAGAAACCCTTCGATGTGCAGGCCATGCTTCAGTTGAAGCGCATCAGCGAACCGCAAGTCTCTCCCGACGGAAAGCTCGTCGCCTTCACCGTCATGTCCATCGACCTGGACAAGAACACCAAGCCCCGTCACATATACACAGTCCCTCTGGACGGTGGAACCCCCACCCAGATCACTCGTGAAGGCTCCGTCAATGAGCGTCCCCGCTGGACCCCCGATTCCAAGCAAATCGCCTTCGTCTCCAATCGCGGCGGCTCCTCGCAAATCTGGATCATGAACGCCGACGGCGCCGAGGCCAAACAGATCACCAGCATCTCCACCGAAGCTTCCGGCATCCTGTTTACCCCCGACGGCAAACAGATCCTCTTCACCAGCGACGTCTACCCCGATTGCCCCGACGACGCCTGCAATAAGAAGAAGCTCGATGCCGAAGCGCAAAGCAAGGTCAAGGCCCGCATCTATACTTCGCTCCTCTACCGCCATTGGACCGAGTTTGAAGGCGCCCGCCGCAAGCACCTCATGATCGTCCCCGTCGAAGGCGGCGTAGCCAAAGACCTCACCCCCGGCGCCCGCCATGTCCCGCCTTTCTCCTTAGGTGGACCCGACGACTATGCCATCGCTCCCGACGGCAAAGAGATCTGCTACGTCATGAACCCCGACCCCGACCCCGCCATCAGCACCAACTCCGAACTCTATGTTGTGCCCACCGAAGGCGGCGAAGCGCGCAAGATCACTCTCAATTCTGGAGCCGACAACTCCCCGCAATATTCCCCCGACGGCAAGTGGATCGCCTTCCGTTCCCAGCAGCGCGCCGGCTATGAAAGCGACCGCTGGCGCCTCGCCGTGCTCGATCGTTCCTCGGCCCGCGTATCCCTTCTTACCGAGAACGTCGATCGCCACGTCAACTCCTTCGCCTGGTCCACCGATTCGCGCCGCCTCTTCTTCGTCACCGAAGACCGCGGCCGCAGTGTCCTCCAGATGAGCCCCGTTACCGGCGGAGCCGCACGCATCCTCATCAGCGCACCCGGCCATCTCGACGATGTCCAGTTCTCGGCCGACGGCAAGACAATGGTGTACTCCGAAATGACCGGCGCCCGTCCCACCGAACTCTTCACAGTCGCTTCTTCCGGAGGCAGCGCCCGCGCCCTTACGAAGATCAACGATACCCTGCTCGCCGAACATGCGCTCACTCCACTCGAGGACTTCTGGGTCACCGGAGCCGAAGAAACCAAGGTCCATTCCTTCGTCGTCAAGCCGCCCAATTTCCGCGCAAATCAAAAGTACCCGGTTTTGTTTTTAATCCACGGCGGCCCGCAAGGCGCGTGGGGCGAATCCTGGAGCTATCGCTGGAACCCGCAGGTCTTCGCCTCCGCCGGATTCCTCGTCGTCATGCCCAACCCCAGAGGCTCCACCGGCTATGGACAGAAGTTCACCGACGACATCAATTCCGATTGGGGCGGCAAGGTCTACGACGACATCATGGCCGTCGTCGATCACGTCTCCGGATTGCCTTATGCCGACTCCAATCGCATGGCCGCCGCCGGAGGCAGCTACGGTGGCTACATGGTCAACTGGATGCTCGGCCACACCAATCGCTTCAAGGCCTTCGTCTCCCATGCCGGAGTTTACGACCTGCGCAGCATGGCCGGCGAAACCGAAGAGCTCTGGTTCCCCATGTGGGAGTTCCGAGGCATGCCCTGGGACAACCCCGATGTCTACCAGCAGTGGTCGCCCAGCTACTACGTCAACGAATTCAAAACCCCCACGCTCGTCATTCATGGCGAACTCGACTACCGCGTCCCCGTCGGCCAGGGCATGCAGCTCTTCACCGGACTCCAGATGAAGAAGGTTCCCTCCAAGATGCTGCTCTTCCCCGACGAAGGCCACTGGATCCTCAAGCCCCAGAACTCCGTGCTCTGGTACAACCAATTCATTGAATGGGTAACCGAATGGACCAAAAAATCAAACTAGCCTGCCTCGCTCTTCTGCTTGCGGGCACGCTCTCTGCCCAACAGAAGCTCCGCATCATCGCCATCGGAGCGCACCCCGATGACTGCGACATCAAGTTCGCCGGCACCGCGGCCAAGTTCGCCAAGGCCGGCCACATGGTCAAGTTCCTTTCCGTTACCAATGGCGACGCGGGCCATCAGGGCGAAGGCGGTGGCATGCTCGCCAAACGCCGCTATGCCGAGACGCAGGAGGCCATGCGCCGCAACGGCATCGCCGAGTACGAAGTGCTCGACAACCACGACGGCGAACTCACCCCCAACCTCGAAGTGCGCAAGCAGATCATCCGCGCCATCCGCCGCTGGAACGCCGACATGGTCGTTGCTCCGCGTCCCAATGACTATCACCCCGACCATCGCTACACCGGCGTGCTCGTCCAGGATGCGGCCTACATGGTGGTGGTGCCCAACGTTACCCCCGATGTCCCGCCGCTGCGCAAGAACCCCATCTTCATGTACTATCAGGACCACTTCCAGAAGCCCGCGCCCTTCCGCCCCGACGTGGTCGTGAACATCGACGATGTATGGGAGACCAAGGTCAATGCCCTCGATGCGCACACCTCGCAGTTCTATGAGTGGCTTCCCTGGGTCGACGGCAAGCTCGAAGAGGTGCCCAAAGACAAAGCCGCCCGCAAGGCCTATCTGTCGAACGCCCGCACGCGCCCGCATCCGCCCGTCGTGCGCGCGGCCATCGAACAGCGCTACGGTGCCGGAGCTGCGGACCGCATCAAGCGCGTCGAGACCTTCGAACTCTGCGAGTATGGACGCCAGCCCTCGCTCGACGATCTGCGCGCCATGTTCCCCAAATGAGCAACGAACGCCTCCGGCAGCTTCCCTCCGTCGATGCGGTGGCCCAACGCTTCCCGGAGGCGCCCCGCGCTGTCTTAATCGACGAGATCCGCAAAGCCATCGGCCGCGCCCGCAAGTCGCAAACGCTGCCTGACATTGAAGCCGAGGTCCGCCAGGCACTCGATGCTCTGCGCACCCCGTCGCTCCGGCGAGTGATCAACGCCACAGGTGTTGTGCTCCACACCAACCTGGGCCGTGCGCCGCTCACGACGGCAAAGCCCATCGAAGGCTACTCGAACCTCGAATACGACCTCACTACAGCGAGGCGCGGCAAGCGCGATACGCACATCGCCCCATGGATTGAGCGCCTCACCGGCAAGCCCGGCATCGCCGTCAACAACAACGCCGCCGCGGTCTACCTCGTGCTCAACGAACTCGCCGCCGGCGCCGAAGCCATCGTCAGCCGGGGCCAGTTGATCGAGATCGGCGACGGTTTCCGCATCCCCGACATCATGCAGCGTGCCGGAGTCACCTTGCGCGAAGTAGGCACGACCAACCGCACCAGCATCGACGACTTCCGCAACGCGATCACTGAGCGTACCAAGCTGCTCATGATCGTCCACCCCAGCAACTTCCGCATTGAGGGCTTCACCGCGCAGCCCACTCGCGAACAGGTGGCGACCCTCGGCCGTGAGCGAGGCATCCCCGTCTACGAAGACCTCGGCAGCGGCTGTGTGCTCCCGCTGTTCGATGAGCCGCAGGTGAAGGATTCGCTTCGCGCCCAAGTCAACGTCGTCAGCTTCAGTGGCGATAAGCTCCTCGGCGGTCCGCAGTCGGGCATCATCGCCGGTGACGCGGATCTCGTGGCCCGCATCCGCCGCAACCCGATGTTCCGCGCCCTGCGCCTCGACAAGCTGATCCTGCAAGCGCTCGAAGAGACGCTACGCCTGTTGGTCTTCGAAGACTACGATGCCATCCCCGCCCTGCGTATGATCCGCATGAGCGCCGATGCCATCAAAGCCCGCGCCGAAGCGCTCCACATCCCTGGAGCGGAGATCATCGAAGGGCAGTCGGTGATCGGCGGCGGCTCCACGCCGGAGCAGTCGTTGCCCACATGGCTCATCGCTCTGCCCGAGTCCCTCGAAGCGAAGCTCCGTGCCAATGACCCGCCCATCATTGGACGCATCGAAGACGGCCGCCTGCTGCTCGACCTGCGCACCGTCTTCCCCGAAGATGAACCATTGCTCGCCGCGGCGCTCAGCAGTTAGAAGAAGAACCGCAGTGCGAACTGCATCTGCCGCGGCAGCCGCGCCGCCGTGAACTCGCCGAAGCGGGCGTTCACCTGCCGGCCCTGTGCATCGAAGCGAGCCGCCGTATCGAACGCGCTGAACTGCGTATGGTTGAAGGCGTTGTACATCTCCCAGCGCAGTTGCAGCTTCATCGGCTCGCGCACGGCGAAGTTCTTGAACACCGCGATGTCCCAGTTGTTGATGCCGGGTCCGCGCATGACATAGCGGGCCGAGTTGCCCACCGTGCCGACAGCCGGAGGCGCGAACACGCTGGTGTTGAAGTTGCGGCTGAAGGT
>CALFYN010001085.1 GCA_937952345.1 uncultured Acidobacteriota bacterium | reverse complement strand
AGACGCGCATGTCCATCAACCTTTCTGCCGTGCAGTTCCACCAGCAGGACGTATTCTCCATCATCGTGGATGCACTGCGCGCGGAGACGCTGCCCGCCAATCTGCTGAAGGTGGAGATTACGGAAAGCGTCCTGCTGCACAAGTCCAAGAGGGTGGCGGAGACGCTGCACGCATTGCACGGGGCGGGTGTCGGCCTGGTGCTGGACGATTTCGGGACGGGATATTCCTCGCTCAGCTACTTACAGCAGTACCCCATCGAGACGGTGAAGATTGACGCCTCTTTTGTGCGAGGCATCGGGCACAACCGCAACGATGAAGCCATTGTGGCGGGGATCGTGCAGATGGCCCATTCGCTGGGCCAGAGCGTGGTGGCGGAAGGAGTGGAGACTCCGGTGCAGCAGGACTTTCTGCGGGCCTGCCGCTGCGACGAGGCGCAGGGGTTCCTGTATTCCGAAGCGGTGCCGGCGGAGGCGTTCGAGAAGTTATTGGCCAAACCGGGGATGGAATTGAAGAAAGCCAAAGGCGCGGCTACGTGAGGCCCGCCGGCTAAGGAGCATGCCATGGAGAACAACGGTAGGGAAGCGGAAGACAGGGAGCCATTGCTGGTGGTGGGTATTGGCGCGAGCGCGGGCGGATTGGAAGCGCTGCAACGCCTCTTCGATGCCATGCCCACCAACAGCGGCATGGCCTTCGTGGTGATCCAGCATCTGTCTCCGGACTTCCACAGCATGATGGACGAACTGCTGGGCCGGCACACGGCGATGAAGATCTGTTCCGTGACGGATACGGCGCCCATCGAGCGGGACACTGTGTATCTGCTGACTCCGGGGAAACAGATGGTGGCGGCCAACGGGCATCTGCAATGCTACGACCGGCCATCGGGGCCCGGCGTGAACATGCCGATCAACATCTTTCTGCAATCACTGGCCACGGCCTATGAGGACCGGGCGGCGGCGGTGATCCTGTCGGGAACGGGCAGTGACGGATCGCTGGGGATCCAGGAGGTGTATCACGCGGGCGGCCTGGTGCTGGTGCAGAGCCTGGAGTCGGCGCGCTTCGATGGCATGCCGAAGAGCGCGCTGAGCACGGGGAAAGTGCATGCGGTGCTTTCGCCGGAAGACATGCCGGCGGCGTTGATCGAAGGGGTTACGAGTCCGCGCCTGGAGGGAAGCGACGGAGGGCAGAAGGGTGAAAAAAACACGGGACTTCCTGAGATCCTGGAGCGTCTGAACGCCGTCTACGGGCTGGATTTCAGCCAGTACAAGCGGGGCACGATTTCGCGGCGCATCCTGCGACGCATGTCGATGGTGCGGCGCGACAACATGCAAGATTACACCGATGTCGTGTTGTCGGATCCACGTGAACTGGACTCGCTGTACTGCGATCTGCTGATTGGCGTGACGGGCTTCTTTCGCGATCCGGAAGCGTTTGAGCGGCTGGCGAATCAGACCGCTCCACAGTTGCTGCAGGACGCCGGTGGCGGCGAAGTGCGGTTGTGGGTGG
This sequence comes from uncultured Acidobacteriota bacterium, assembly GCA_937952345.1. Taxonomy (GTDB): domain Bacteria; phylum Acidobacteriota; class Terriglobia; order Bryobacterales; family Bryobacteraceae; genus CADEFT01. Next base: position 4,424 of record CALFYN010001085.1, on the reverse strand, counting down.
CGGGTTGCGCGACGGGCGAGGAAGCGTACTCGACGGCCATGGTGTTTCTGGAAAGCGCGGAGAAACTCGGCGTGAATGCGCGGCTCAAGGTGTTTGCCACCGATGTGCACCGTCAGTCCGTGGAGTATGCCTCAAACGGATGGTATCCGGCCGAGAGCGTGGAGACGATGTCCGCCGAGCGGCGGGAGCGCTTCTTCGTGCGCGAAGGCGACGGATACCGGGTCAGCGCGCAATTGCGGAACCTCGTGTTGTTCACGCAGCATAACGTGCTGCGCGATCCTCCGTTCGCCAAGATGAGCTTCGTCAGTTGCAGGAATGTGCTGATCTATTTCCAGCCGGCGGCGCAGCACCGCGCGCTGATGTCGTTCCAGTTTGCGCTGAAGGTGGGCGGGGTGCTGTTTTTGGGGCCGAGCGAGGGGCTGGGAGACATGGAGGAGGAGTTCCAGCCGCTGGACCGTTACTGGAAGCTGTACCGCAAGGAGCGGGAAGCACCGGTGAGCACGGAGATCAGTTTTCTGGGCTTGCCCGCCGTGACGCGGACGCGGACCGCAGTGTATTCCGATCCGCGGCTGTCGCGGGCCTATGAAACAGTTTTGCAGCGATATGTTCCGGCGGGATTTTTGCTGAACGAGTACCAGGAGATCCTGCATGTGTTCGGGAATGCGCACCGTTACCTGACACCGTCGCCGGGGCGCATGCGGACGGACATTCTGACGTTGACCACCGGGGACGTACGCCTGGCGCTGTCTTCGGCGCTGCACGGGGCGCAGAAGAGGCGCGAGAAGGTCGTGTTCAAGGGTGTGCGGATTCAGGATGACGATGAGGAAATGCGCGTCAGCGTGGCGGTGGATCCGTTGCCGGACCGCACCACCGGCGCCAACTATTATCTGGTGCTGTTCGAGGAAGGCCGGGTGGAGGAGGCGGAATCGACGCCGGAGGCGATCGAACTGAGCGGGCAGTCGCAGGAGCGGCTGATACACCTGGAGCGCGAGTTGCAACACACCCGTGAGTCGCTGCAGAGCACGGTGGAGGAATTGGAATCGAGCAACGAGGAGTTGCAGGCGAGTAATCAGGAACTGGTGGCGGCGAATGAGGAACTGCAGAGCGTGAATGAGGAACTGCACTCGGTCAACCAGGAACTCTACAGCGTGAACTCGGAGTATCAGCAGAAGATCCTCGAGTTGAACCAGGTGACCAGCGACCTGGAGAATCTGATGCAGTCGACGGAAATCGGAACGGTGTTTCTTGACCGGAACGCATGTATCCGGCTGTTTACCGCGTCGGCGGGACAGATTTTCAACTTGATCCAGAAGGATCTGGGGCGCGACATCCGGCACATCCGGACGCGGATTCAGGACGACGACATCTTCGATGCGATCGAGCGGGCGTTGCGCGACGGGGTGACCAGCGAACGGACGATTGCGGGGCCTGATAGCCGGCATTTTCTGCGCAAGGTGACTCCCTACCGGACGCGCGACGGAGTGGTGGCGGGGGCGGTGATGACCCTGGTGGACATCACCTGGGCTCTGGAAGCCGAGCAGCGGTTCAACCTGGTGTTTGAATCGGTGGGCGTGCCGGTGGGGCACGTGGCGACGGATGGGCGATGGCTGCGGGTGAATCCGGCTCTGTGCCAGTTGCTGGGCTATTCGCGGGAGCAGTTGCTGGAGAAGTCCTTACTGGATGCGATGCACGCGGAGGACCGCACGAACTGGCTGGCGCAGAGCCAGCGCCAGTTGAAGTTCCGGCTCATGCGGCAGGATGGATCGGAGTTGTGGGTGGTGATTCATGCTTCGCCCGTTCACAGCGCGGCCGAGGATGCGGAATATCTGATTTGTACCATCACCGACGTTACCAGACTGGTGGAGACGGAGCATCACCGGATGATGGGCGAATTTTCGCTGAACCGGGCTTCGTACGCAATCGCCTGGACCAGCGATGCGGGACGAATGTTGCAGACGAACGCGGCATTTCGCGAGCTGTACGGCTACAGCGAGGAAGAATTACGAGGCGTGTCGCTCACGGACCTGGTGCCGCTTGCCGGACGGCAATCCTGGGCGGACTTCTGGCATTCGATGTCCGACGGGGAACGGCACAACATCGCCACTTTGGGACAGCGCAAGGATGGGACGGCGTTTCCGATGGAGATGGAAGTGAACCCGTTCACCTTCGAGGGCAAGGATTACTGCATTCTGTTCGTGCGAGACGCGGTGATAGCGCAGGAGTTGCAATATGGGGGATTCGCTCCCTGTGGGTTTTATTCCACGGACAGAGAAGGAACGCTGATCCAGATCAACAGCAAGGGTGCGGAGTGGATGGGCTACGACCGCGCGGAACTAGTGGGGCGGCCACTGGCGAGTTTCCTGACGGCGCGCAGCGGCGAGGCGCTCGGGCGCGAACTGGAGAGAGGCGGCGGCACTCCGGAGATGGATCTGGAGTTTCTGCGCAAGGATGGCAGTACGGAAACCGTGCATTGGCGGGCCGCACCGGTGCATGACCGGCAGGGACATGTGATCGCGACGCATGGTACGGTATGCGCGCCATCGGCGGCAGCGCCGCGGCAGGGAGCGGAGATCATGCCGGTGCCGGTGATCGTATTCCGCACCAATCTGAGTTGCACGCTATTTGTCAATGAAGCAGCGGTGGAGTTGCTGGGTATGTCTCGCGAGGAATTGATGCAGGCGGATCCGGAGAGGTTGTTCACGGGACTGCGGGAGGGGGGCGACGTGATCACGGTGAAGGTGCGGGGGACGATGGGGCTGGAGATGCGGCTGACGCCGGTGGATTGGGCCGGGCAATCAGCGATTCTCGCGGTATTGGGGAAAGCATCCGGCGCTGCCGTGGGGGGAAGCTTGTAGGGTTAGACTGCAAGCATGATGGTTACGCGGCGTTCGATGTTGGCGGGCGGAGTTGCGGCCTTCGCCGCCAGTGCGGAGATGCATTGGTGGACTCTGGCGGAGGCGGCGCGGGCCGTGCGTGCGCGCAAGGTGTCGCCATTGGAGCTGACGCAGGCAGCGCTGGCGAGGATTGAGCAGCATCGCGGGTTGAATGCGTTTATTACGGTGAGCGCGGAGGCGGTGCTGCGGACGGCACGCGAGTTGACGGGGGCGCGCGTGCGCGGGCCGTTGCATGGGGTGCCGATCGCGGTGAAGGATTTGTACGATACGGCGGGCGTGCGGACGACAGCGGGGAGTGCGCACTTTGCGGAGCGTGTGCCGGATCGCGATGCCGAGGTGGTGGCGCGATTGAAGGCCGCGGGGGCGGTGTTGCTGGGCAAGCTGAATATGGATGAGTTCGCCTACAACTTCACGTCGGAGACGAGCTTTTATGGGCCGGTGCAGAATCCGTGGAAGCGCGGGTTCACGCCGGGCGGGAGTTCGGGAGGGTCGGGCGCGGCGGTGGCGGCGGGACTTTGCTATGGGGCGTTGGGATCGGACACGGGCGGGTCGATTCGGTGTCCGGCTTCGCTCTGCGGGATTGTGGGATTCAAGCCGACGTATGGAGCGCTGCCCGCGCGGGGCGTGCTGCCGCTGGCGTGGTCATTGGATCATGTGGGGCCGATGTGCCGCACCGTGGAGGATACGCGGCTGATGCTGGAGGCGATGGGAATGAAGTTGGGTGCGGCTTCCGTGAAAGGTCTGCGAGTAGGCGTGCCGCGGGCGGTGTATTGGGAGAAGTTGGATGTGGAGGTGGCTTCGCTGGTGGAGAAGGCGGCTGGTTTGTTGGGCGGAGTTCGGGATGTGGTCTTGCCTGTGCTGGGCATGATGGATGGGCTGCCTTTGCCTGCTGATTACGGGACGATTATCACAGTGGAGGCTTACGCGTATCACGAGGAGCGTGTGCGGACGGGTCGGGAGAAGTTTCACAAAGGGACGCTGGCGAGTGTGCGCAATGGGGAGGGGGTTCCCGCGGCGGTGTATGCACGGGCGGTGCGGATGATGCTGGAGGCTCGGGAACAGAATCGAGAGCTTTTGTTTCGGGACGCGGATGTGCTGGCGATGCCGGCGACGCCCGGTCCGGCGTTTGCTCTGGGGTCGAAGGCGGATCTGGTTTACCTGCGGAATCTGGCTCCGTGGAATTTTTACGGGCTTCCGGCGGTGTCGGTGCCGTGCGGGTTCACGCGGGATGGATTGCCCGTGGGATTGCAGTTGGTGGGTCCGATGGGAGCCGATGGGATGGTGCTGGCGGCGGCGGAGGTGGTGGAGAAGGCGCTGGGGCTTAGTGGCCGCCATCCTTCTCTTTAGTGTGGTGTTCCTCGATGACTTCGTGGTGCAGTTCCTTGACTTGGGTGCGGAGGAAGGCGAGAATTTTTCGACCTTGGCGGGTGAGCGTGTACTCCTTGCGGGCGTGCGGATTGTCCTGTGGTTTGGCTTTGAGCCAGCCGTTCGATTCCATGCGCTTGAGCATGGGGTAGAGCGTGCCGGGGC
>CALFYN010001084.1 GCA_937952345.1 uncultured Acidobacteriota bacterium | reverse complement strand
TCGCCTACTTCAACAACATCCCCGAATACGGCCGCGCCATGAAGTACGGCAATTCGCCGCCGCTTGTCGCCGCGCCCACCACCGAACAACAGCGGCAACTGGAGGCCATCGAGGCCCACATCGCCAAAGTCACGGCCTCCATCGATGCCCAGAAGTCCACAACAGAAAAGGCGCAAAATGTTTGGGAGCGTTCCCTCGCCTCCGCCGCGCCACTCCACTGGCGTCCCACCGTCCTCCGCGATGGCCACTTCGATCTCGAAAGCGGTCTCCCCGGCCACACCGGCACGCCGCGCATCGTCGATGGCCGCATCGGCAAAGCCGTCGCCTTTGATGGCAAGACAGCCCTCGAAATGTCCGGCTACGGCCAGTACGACGTCGATCAGCGCTTCAGCATTTCCGCCTGGATTCGCCCCGATTGCACCACCTGCTCCGTCCTCTCCCGCATGGCCGATTCCGAGCGAGGCAAAGGCTACGGCATCCACCTCAAAGACGGCAAAATCTTCGTCACCATGACCAGCAATTGGGATAGCGACGCCACCAAGTACGAAACCCTCGAGCCCGTCAAGCAAGGCGAATGGACGCACGTCGCCCTCACCTACGACGGCAGCAAAATGGCCGCCGGCCACACGCTCTACGTCAACGGCAAGCCCGCCAAAGTGAACGTCGAACAGGACAACCTCTATCGCCCCTTCCGCAACGCCGGCGCGAAATTCAGCCTCCCCTTCCGCATCGGAGCCGGCGCCGGCCCCGAGCAAATGTACCGCGGCCTCATCGACGACGTGCAGTTCTTCTCCCGCGTCCTCCCCGCCAGTGAAATCGAATCCATCGCCGTCGGCGCATCGCTCAACACCATCGCCGCCAAACCCGCCGCCGCGCGCACGCCCGCCGAACAGCGCCAACTGCGCTGGTATTTCCTGGAACAGGCCGCTCCAACCCAAGTCCGCGAACTCTACAGCCAACTCACCACTCTCCAGCAGGACAAGGAAAAGCTCGAGCGCACCTTCCCCACCGTGATGGTGATGGAAGAGAACAAAGTTCGCCGCCCCACCCACCGGCTCACCCGCGGCCAATACGACAAGCCCGCCGAAGTCGTCGAACCCGGCCTGCCGGCCATCCTCCCGCCGATGCCCGCCGGCGCATCTAATGATCGCCTCGGTTTCGCCAAATGGCTCGTCACCCCTGACAACCCGCTCACCGCCCGCGTCACCATGAATCGCCTCTGGCAAAACATGTTCGGCACAGGCATCGTCAAAACCACCGAAGACTTCGGCCTGCAAGGCGAATGGCCCTCCCACCCCGAACTCCTCGATTGGCTCGCCACCGAATTCGTCCGCACCAAATGGGACATGAAGGCCATGGTGAAAACCATCGTCATGAGCGCCGCCTATCAGCAGGAATCGAAAGCCTCGCCCGACATGCTCCAGCGCGATCCTGAAAATCGGCTCCTCGCCCGAGGCCCGCGCATCCGCATGCCTGCTGAAATGGTCCGCGACAGCGCCCTGCTCGCCGCCGGTCTGCTCACCGAAAAAATCGGTGGACCTAGTGTCAAACCCTACCAGCCTGACGGGCTCTGGAAAGAGCTCATCATGCAGGACATGGATTACGAGCAGAGCAAAGGCCCCGACCTCTACCGCCGCAGCCTCTACACCTTCTGGAAGCGCACTGTCGCCCCGCCCATGATGGCCAACTTCGATTCCGCCCTTCGCGAAGCCTGCACCGTGCGCGAAAATCGCACCAACACGCCGCTCCAGGCCCTCAACCTGATGAACGACGTCACCTTCGTCGAAGCCGCCCGCTTCATCGGCCAGCGCATGATTCTGGAAGGCGGCAAAGACACCGATGCCCGCCTCCGCTACGGCTTCCGCCTCGTCTCCGGCCGCACGCCATCCACCGAAGAAACCGCTGTCCTCCGCGAAAACCTCCGCTATCACAACGACTACTTCGCCTCCAACCCCCAGCGCGTCAAAGCCTACCTCGCCCAAGGCGACACACCCCCTGACGCCAAAGTCGATGGCCGCGAACTCGCCGCCTACGGCGCCGTCGCCAGCCTCATGCTCAACCTCGATGAAGCCATCACCAAGGAGTAACGCCACCGTGAACGAATTCGACAAATACCGGCTCGCCATCACGCGGCGGCATTTCTTCTCCCGCACCAGCGCTTCACTCGGAACCACCGCCCTTGCTTCGCTGCTTGCCCGCGACTCCGATGCCGCCACCGGCTCCCCTACAGGCGGACTCCCCGGCCTGCCCCACTTCCCAGGCAAAGCCAAGCGCGTCATCTATCTCTTCCAGCACGGTGCGCCCTCGCAACTCGACTTGTTCGACTACAAACCCGGCCTCACCAAAGTCAAAGGCGAAGATCTCCCCGAATCCGTCCGCATGGGCCAGCGCCTCACCGGCATGACCGCCTATCAGGCCAAGTTCCCCACCGCCCCATCTATCTTCAAATTCGCCCAGCACGGCAAGAGCGGCATGTGGCTCAGCGAATTGCTGCCGCACACGGCTAAAGTGGCAGACGACCTCTGCCTCATGAAGTCGCTGCACACCGAAGCCATCAATCACGACCCCGCCGTCACCTTCTTCCAAACCGGCTTCCAACTCGCCGGACGACCCAGCATCGGCTCCTGGATCTCCTACGGGCTCGGCAGTGAAAATCAGGATCTGCCAGCCTTCGTCGTCATGGTCTCGCAAGGCCTCGGCAACGCCCAGGCGCTCGCCGACCGCCAGTGGTCCAGCGGCTTCCTTCCCACCAAATACGCCGGCGTCAAATTCCGCGCCGGAGCCGACCCCGTCCTCTATCTCTCCAATCCAGAAGGTTACGAACCCGCCGCCCGCCGCCGTTTCCTCGACGATCTCGGCAAGCTCAACGACCTCAAACTCAAGGACTACCAGGATCCGGAAATCGCCACTCGCATCGCTCAATACGAGATGGCGTTCCGCATGCAATCCTCCGTGCCCGAACTCACGGATCTCTCCAAGGAGCCCGAGCACATCTTCGAAATGTACGGCCCCGACGCGCGTAAGCCCGGCAGCTACGCCGCCAATTGCATTCTCGCTCGCCGTCTCGCCGAACGCGGCGTCCGCTTCATTCAACTCTTCCACCGCGGTTGGGATCAGCACGGCAATCTCCCCAAAGACATCGCCAAACAATGCGGCCAAACCGATCAACCCTCCGCCGCCCTCATCCAGGATCTGAAGCAGCGCGGCATGCTCGATGACACCATCGTCGTCTGGGGCGGCGAATTCGGCCGCACCGTCTATTCGCAGGGTACGCTCACTGAAGACAACTACGGCCGCGATCACCACCCCCGCTGCTTCTCCATGTGGGCAGCCGGCGGCGGATTCAAAGGTGGTCTCACCTACGGCGAAACGGACGACTTTAGCTACAATGTCACCGAAAACGCCATGGACGTCCACGATCTCCACGCCTCGGTGCTCCATTGCCTTGGCGTCGATCACCTCCGCCTCACCTTCAAATTCCAGGGCCGCCACTATCGCCTCACCGACATCCATGGCAAGGTCGTGAAGGATCTCCTGCGCACGTGACCCTGCGCATCTTCCGGCTGCTGCTGGTTGTATGCGCCGCCGCGCTTCTCTACGGATCGCTCTATCCCTGGGAGTTTCGCGACTACCCCTTGTGGCCCTCCTTGCGATACCGCGTCGCCTACACCCGCGGCGTTTATCTCGACATCGTGTTGAACGTGCTCGTCTACGCGCCGCTTGGCGTGTTCGCTGCCCTGTCGTTCCGTAAGTGGTCCGCGCGCCTCGCCGCATGGCTCACCATTTCCGCCATGTCGCTCGGCATCGAATACACGCAGCTCTGGATCCGCACCCGCGACGGCAACCTCCGGGACTTCTACGCCAACTCGCTCGGCGCACTCATCGGAGTCCTCGCCGGAATCTGGTTCCTCAAGCGCCTCCGCATCGAATCCGTCGCGAAATTCTTCCGCCGCGACCGCGCCGCATGGCTTCTGATGGGTGTCTGGATTCTCTGGCAGACGTTCCCCTTCGTCCCCTCCATCCGTTTCGCCAGGGTCACCAGCTTCCTCAACCTCTGGTCCGCCCCGCGCTTCTCCTTCCTCGAATGCGGCGATTCCCTCCTCGTCGGCATGGCACTCGCGTTTCTCGCCAAGAGCGCCAAAGCCCCATGGCCCTGGCTCGGCCTCATCGGCACACTCCTTCTGCGCGGCATCATCATCGGCCACTCGCTCCCGCTGCCGGTCTTCGTCCTCACCATCGCCGGCTTCGCCGCCACTTGCCGCTTCCAACCCTCCGCCGGACTGGCCGCCCCACTCATGGTCACCTGGATTCTGCTCCGCGAACTGTCCCCGTTCTCCTTCTCCAACATCGCCGCTCCGTTCCAATTCTCCGCCGTGCTCGAAGCCGATCGCATCCCCGTCATCCGCTCCCTGCTCGGCAAATTCTTTCTCTATACATCGACGCTCTGGCTGCTCAAGGAAGCAGGCTGGCGACTCCCGCTCGCCACTGCGCTGCTCTCCGCCATCCTCCTTGCCTGCGAACTGCTCCAGCGCTATCTCCCCGGCCGCACTCCCGAACTCACCGACGTGATCCTCGCCCTCGCCGGCGCCTTGCTCCTAACGGTAGCCCGGAAAGCAAGAGCCTGATAGTCTGTTAAGCAAGTACAACTTTCAGAGGTCTATCATGTCTTTCTTCCGAGCGATTATCTTCACGCTCCTCGTCTGCACGCAGATCCCTGCCCAGGACGTCCGAGGCCGCATCTCCGGCCGTGTCCTCGATCCCTCCGGCGCACCCATCCCAAACGTCGACGTCGCCGCGCTCAACACCGAAACCTCCGTCCGCGTCACCGCCAAAACCAACGACGCCGGAGCCTACGATCTCCTCTACCTCTACCCCGGCAACTACACCCTCACTGTCTCCGCCCAGGGCTTTAAAACATTCGAACGCAAAGATGTTTCCGTCCGCGTCGGTGACCGTCTCACTGAAGATCTCTCCCTCGAAGTCGGCCAGATCACCGAATCCATCTCCGTCAGCGGACAAACCACGCTGCTCGAAACCGCCACCGGCAGCCTCGGCCGCGTCGTCGATACCCGCCGCATCGTCGACCTCCCACTCCCCGGCGGCAACGCGCTCTCCCTCTCCCGCCTCGCCCCCGGCGTCGTCAACCTCGGAGTCCCCAATCATCCCAGCCTCGGCCCCGCTGTCGAAGTCCTCTCCAATCTCTCCGTCAACGGCACCCGCAGCGGCTCGCTCGAATTTACCGTCGATGGCACCCCCAGCATGTGGGGATCGAACGCAGCCTACGCTCCGCCCACCGAAGCCGTCGCCGAATTCAAAGTGCAAACCGCCACCTACGATGCCAGCGTCGGCCGCGCCCCAGGCGGCAACGTCAACGTCGTCCTCCGTTCCGGCACCAACGATTTCCATTCCATCTTCCACTGGTTCCACAACAACAACAAACTCCAGTCCCTCGACCTCTTCCAGCGCCAGAATCTCTACAACGCCGCCACCGGCCCCGTCACCGACGCCAAGATCAAGCAGGTCAACCCCCTCAACATCCTCAACCGCTTCGGCTTCACCTTCAGCGGCCCCGTCTACGTCCCCAAACTCTACAACGGCAAAAACAAGTCATTCTTCCTGTACGCTTTCGAAGGCCTCACCCGCCCCGGCGTCGAGCGCGGCAACAGCTTCTACACCGTCCCCGACGCAGCGCAGCGCAACGGCGATTTCTCCCGCCTCCTCGGCGTCGGAGCCATCTATCAGATCTTCGATCCTGCCACCATCGCCGCCGCGCCCAATGGCCGCTTCTCGCGCCAACCGCTTCCCGGCAACATCGTGCCCGCCTCGCGCATTGCCGCCGTCGCCAAGAATCTGTTCCCCTTCTGGCCCAATTCCAACACCACCGGCACCGCCGACGGCCGCAACAACTTCACCCTCCTCCCGCGCTCGCTCAACGAATTCTATTCCCATACCGCGAAAGTCGATCACAACTTCAGCGACAAACACCGCGCCTTCGGCCGCTATAACCAGACCTACAATCTCTTCTCCTCCGGCCAGGTGCTCGGCACCATCGCCAACGGCCAGGATCGTTTCCGCCGCAACTACGGCGTCGTCTTCGACGACATCTACGTCATCTCCCCGTCGCTGCTCAACGATTTCCGCATCGGCTTCACCCGCTTCGAGCAGAGCTTCTTCCCGCTCCATTCGGGCTACGATCTGAACAGCCTCGGCTTCAATCCCAGCCTCTCCGCCGGCATTAGCCCGCAAGCCATCGCCTTCCCCACCATCAACATGCCCGCCTTCCAAAACATCGGCACCGGCAACAACTCGCGAGCCTTTTCCAACTACACCACCATCACCGACGACGTCTCGCTCAACCGCGGCAACCACACCCTGCGCACCGGAGCCGAACTCCGCATCTACCGCGAGCACAACTACAACTTCGCCAACATGACTCCCACCATCACATTCGGCACCACATGGACGCAAGGACCGCTCGACAACTCCCCGGCAGCGCCCATCGGCCAGGATCTCGCCTCCTTCGTTCTCGGCGTCCCCTCCGGCGGCCAGATCAACGTCAACGATTCCGCCGCCGAACAATCGCTCGCCCTCAGCTTCTACGTGCAGGACGATTGGCGTATCCGCCGCAATCTCACCCTCAACCTCGGCCTGCGCTGGGATTACGATTCCCCCATCACCGAACGATTCAACCGCAGCGTCCAGGATTTCGATTTCGCCGCCACCAGCCCCATTGCCGCCCGCGCCATGGCCAACTACGCACTGCGCCCCATCCCCGAAATTCCCGCATCTCAATTCCGAGTCCTCGGCGGGCTGCGCTTCGCCGGAGCAGGTGGCCTCGATCGCACTCTCTGGATCCCGGATCGCAATAACCTCGCCCCGCGCATCGGCCTCGCCTATACACCCTTCAAGTCCACCGTCATTCGCGCGGGCTACGGAGTCTTCTTCGTCCCCATCGGCGCCGACCGCAGTTCCGTGAATCTGAGCGGCTACTCCATCGTCAACACACTGGTCGCCTCCGAAGACAACGGCCGCAGCTTCATCGCATCACTTGCCAATCCCTTCCCGCGCGGTTGGTCGCAACCTCTTGGCGCATCCGGAGGACTCGCCACCGACATCGGCCGCGGCGTCAGCTTCTTCTTCCCCCAAACGCGCAACGGTTACATGCAACGGTTCAGCTTCGGATTCCAGCGCCAACTCCCCGGTGAATCCGTCTTCGAACTCACTTACGTCGGCAATCGCGGCACCGGACTCGGCGCGTCGCGCCAATACAATCCCGTGCCCAATACGTACCTCAGCACCTCGCCAACTCGCGATCAAAACACCATCAACTTCCTTACATCCCAAGTGCCGAATCCCTTCTTCCCGCTGCCCGGCACCAACCTCGCCGGACAAAACGTCGGCCGCCAGCAATTGCTCCGTCCCTATCCTCAGTTCACTTCCATCGCATCCTCGAACCCCATCGGCTATTCCTGGTATCACTCGCTCCAACTCACCGCGGAACGCCGCATGAAAGGCGGTCTCACCATGCAATTCAACTGGACTTGGTCGAAATTCATGGAAGCCATGGGATTCCGCAATGACGCCGACCCGTTCCTCGAAGAAGTCATCTCCGATCTCGACCGCACGCATCGCTTTGCCCTCAGCGCCCTCTACGATCTCCCCTTCGGCCGTGGCCGCCGCTTCCTCACCAACACCAACGCCGTTGTCCGCCATATCACCGGAGGCTGGCAGGCTTCCGCCGTCTGGCAGCGCAACACCGGTTCCCCCATCGGATTCGGCAACGTGCTTATGATCGACGACATCCGCAAAGCGCGCCTCGGTGGCGGCCAGACGCTCGACCGCTGGTTCAACACCGACATCTTCAACCGCGTCCCCGCGCAGCAGCTCGCGCAGAATCTGCTCGTGCACTCCACCCGCTTCGGCGGCATCCGCACCGCCTCTGTCGACAATTGGGACATCTCCGCCGTCAAGAACTTCCAACTCGCCGAGAAATGGCGCTTCCAATTCCGCGCCGAATTCCTCAACGCGCTCAACCACTCGAATCTCGCCGGCCCCAACACAGCGCCGACGAATACGCTATTCGGACGCGTCACCGCCACTACCGGCTTCCCCCGCTACATCCACTTCGGTCTTAAACTGATTCATTAGTGACCCCCGAAGATTTCCGCCGCATCGCTCTCAGTCTCGAAGGCGCGGAAGAAGGCTCCCACATGGGGGCCGTCGACTTCCGCGTCGGTGGCCGCATCTTCGCCACTCTCGCCTCCGTCAAACATGGCTACGGCAACCTGATGCTCACACCCGAAATCCAGGCCGGATTCCTCGAAGACCGCCCCGACCTCTTCCTCCCCATCGCCGGCGGTTGGGGACGCATGGGCATGACCCACATCCGTCTCGCCGAATCCACGGAAGACGTCCTCGAAGGAGCCCTCCGCACAGCATGGAATCTCCGCCGCAAGAAAAAGAAATGAAGCTTCCCAAACTCTACGCCATCGTGGACACAGCCACACTCGCCCGGCACAACATCGCCCCCATCTCCTTCACCGAAGCACTACTCGATGCCGGCGTCCGTCTCCTCCAATACCGCCACAAAGGCCCATTCACAAAGTCCATCTTCGCCGAAGCCCAAGCCATCGCCAATCTCTGCCACCAGGCCAACGCACACTACGTCATCAATGACCGCGCCGACATCGCCCGCATCCTCCACGCCGGACTTCACCTGGGCCAGGATGATCTTACCCCCACCGATGCCCGCACGGTCATCGGCAACGCCGCCCTACTCGGCTATTCCACCCACAACGCCGCCCAACTCGCCGCCGCCAACAACGAACCCGTCGACTACCTCGCCATCGGCCCCATCTTCGCCACCGGCTCCAAAGAAACCCCCGACCCCGTCCTGGGTCTCGAACCGCTCCCTCACCTCCGCACCCTCACCACTAAACCACTGGTCGCAATCGGAGGCATCACCCTGGCCAACGCCGAAAGCGTCCTCGCCACCGGTATCGATTCCATCGCCGTCATCAGCGACCTAATCCCCAACCTTCACCAATGGTCCATGTGGGGCGGGCGCCCTCGCCCGCGGTCGGCCCCCTGGCCGGCCAACCCGCTACCATGAACACTGTGAAACTCCTCTGTCTCGCGCTCACCCTCACCTCACTCCAAGCCGCCACCGCCACATACGACCTCATCGTCTACGGAGCCACCGCCGGAGGAGTCGCCACCGCCGTCAGCGCCGCCCGTTCAGGCCTCAAAGTCGCCCTCCTCGAACCCCGCCGCAACATCGGTGGCATGGCCAGCGGCGGACTCCAGCGCACCGACGTCGGACGCCGCGAAGTCATCGGCGGCATGGCCCTCGAGTTCTACGGCCGCGCCGCCGTCAAATACAACATGTCCCGCTACCTCCACGACGTCGCATGGCTCATGGAAGCCCACGTCGCCGAAACAATTTTCAAAGAAATGTTGAAAGAAGACGGCGTCCCGGTCTTCCTCCACCGCCGCCTTCGCGAAAAGAACGGTGTCATCAAAGACGGCACAGCCATCCGCGAGATCATCACCGAAAACGGAGACATCTACCGCGCCAAGATCTTCGCTGACGCCACCTACGAAGGTGATCTCATGGCTCAGGCCAAAGTCTCCTTCACCTGGGGCCGTGAATCTTCGAAAGACTACAACGAATCCCTCGCCGGAGTCCGCACCAAGACCCCCAAACATCAATTCGTGGTCAAGCTCACGGGCCGCGACGCGCAGGGCAAACTCCTCCCCGAAATCCAACCGGACAAGCTCGGCAACGAAGGCGACGGCGATCGCAAAGTGCAAGCCTACAACTTCCGCCTCGTCCTAACGCAAGACAAATCCAACCAGGTTCCGTTCCCCAAACCCGCCGGCTACAATCCCAAGCGTTACGAACTCCTCGCACAACTGATCGCGGCCCTCGAAAAGAAAGCCGCCGGACGCCCCCTCCACTACCGCGAATTTTTCGGCGTCGGCTTCATCCCCAATCACAAAGCCGACTTCAACAACTACGGCGGTTTCTCCACCGATTACTTGGGCAAAAGCTGGGACTACCCCAACGCCACCTACGCCCGCCGTGACGAAATCTGGCGCGATCACACCGAATACACCCAGGGCCTATTCTGGTTTCTCGCTCACGACCCCCGCGTTCCCAAATCCCTCCAAGACGACATCAACTCCTGGGGCCTCTCCAAAGACGAGTTCACCGACAACAACCACTGGCCCCATCAACTCTACATCCGTGAAGCCCGCCGCATGATTGGCGAATATGTCATGTCCCAAAAGGACATCCAGACCGAGCGCATCAAACCCGACGCCATCGGCATGGGCTCCTACAACTCCGATTCCCACAACGTCCAGCGCATCATCGGCCCTGACGGCTTCGTCTTCAACGAAGGCGACATGCAGGTGCCCGTGCAGCCATACCAGATTCCATACCGCATGATCACCCCGAAGCGCGCCGAATCTACCAACCTCCTTGTCCCCGTCTGCTTCTCCGCCACGCACGTCGCCTACAGCACCCTGCGCATGGAACCGCAGTACATGATCATTGGCCAGGCCGCGGGCATCGCCGCCAAAATGGCCATCGACGGCAACAAGCCCGTCCAATCCATCGACACCGATCAACTCAACAAAGCCCTCCGCAACCAGGGCGCAATCATGGAATACACACCCACGCCCGGCGGTCCCGCACTCAACCGCATCCGCCGCCTTCTCCCACCCCCGCCCCGAGTGCAGTAACGTATTCAGTAATGCTCTCTGCATTACTCGCCCTCATCATCGCTGCCAACGCCCAGGATCTTGAGCGCCAGGCCACGGCTCTCATTCAGAAGAATTGCCTCGCCTGCCACAGCGCCGCCACAAAAATGGGCGGCCTCGTGCTCGAATCTCGCGACGCCGCGCTCAAAGTCCTCAGCCCCGGCAACTCCGCCGGCAGTCCGCTCATCGAAAAAATCCGCACAAACAAAATGCCCCCCGGCAATCCACTCCCCGCTGCGGACAAAGAAACTCTCGCCAAATGGATCGATGCCCAAGCCCCCTGGTCCGCCAAACTCACCGCCACCATCCGCAAGCGCGCCGGCAAAGACTTCTGGTCCCTCCAACCCCTCAACCCAACCGAACCCGCCCTCCCCGCCAACACGCCCGCCGCATGGAAACAGCACCCCATCGACCGCTACATCTACGCCACCATGGCCGCCAAAGGTCTCCAGCCCTCCCCTGAAGCCGATCGCCGCACCCTCATCCGCCGCGCCACCTTCGACATCACCGGACTCCCGCCCACCCCTGAAGACACCGAAGCCTTCGTCAACGACCGCAGCCCCGATGCCTACCCCAAGCTCATCGATCGCCTCCTCGCCTCGAACGCCTACGGTGAACGTTGGGGCCGCCACTGGATGGACGTCATCCGCTTCGGCGAAAGCCACGGCTACGAACAGAATCATCTCCGCCCCAACGCCTGGCAATTCCGCGATTACATCATCCGCTCCCTCAACGAAGACAAGCCCTTCAACCAACTCGTCCTCGAACACCTCGCCGGCGATCAAACCGGCGCGGATCTCGGCACCGGATTCCTCGTCGCCGGCCCTCACGACACCGTCGGCAATCAGGCCGAAGCCGCCAAGCGCCAACAGCGCGCCGACGATCTCGACGACATGATCAACGCCACGGCATCAGCCTTCCTCGGACTCACTGTCAGTTGCGCCCGCTGCCACGATCACAAGTTCGATCCCATCGAACAGCGCGACTACTACCGCATGGCGTCCATCTTCGCTGGCACCATTCACACCGAACGCGAACTCGCCACCCCCGAAGAAAAGCAGAGCCGCCAGGCCGCTATAGCGCCACTGGAAGCGGAACTGCGCACCATCACCGAACGCCTCACCGCCATCCGCAACGAAGCCAAGCCCGCCATCGAAGCCCAGCGCGCCGCCATCTTCGCCAAATACCGCGAGCCCGCCGATGCTACTCTCACCGAAGAATCCTTCCCCCCGGTCACCACCCGCCACATCCGTCTCCACATCGAAGCCACTTCCACCGGAGGTCCCGCCGCGCTCGATGAAGTCGAAGTCTGGAGCAATGCCCGCAACCTCGCCCCGCAATCCAAAGTCACCGCCAGTTCCGTCCGCCGCGCCGACGACGACGCCGAAGCCTACTCCGACAAGCACCTCAACGACGGCCGCTACGATCGCCGCTGGTTTGCCGAATCCGGCAAGCCTGTCGACGTTACCATCGAACTTCCGGCCCCCGCTACCATCGGCAAAGTCTCCTGGTCCCGCGACCGCGTCGGCGGTTTCAAAGGCCGCTTCGAAGGCCCCATTCCCTCCAACTACTGGATCGAAATCAGCAGCGATGGCCAGACCTGGAAACGAGTCGCCTCCTCCGAAGGCCGCCTCCCGCCGCGTACGGCCGACCAGGAACACCTGCTCCTGATGACAGTCCTCAGCGACACCACCCGTGCCGAATACCGCGATCTGGAACAACGCCAAAAGTCCACACAAAAGCAGATCAACGCCATCCCCAAGCTCCCCACCGCATACATCGGAAAATTCGAAGCCCCCAAGGAACCCATCTACCTCCTCAAACGCGGCAGCGTCATGGACCGCGGCGATGTCATCGCCCCGCAGAGCCTCTCCACGCTCGAGATCGCCCCCTTCGCTCTCCCCGCCGACGCCCCCGAAAACGAGCGTCGCCTCGCCCTCGCCCGCTGGATCACGCA
>CALFYN010001083.1 GCA_937952345.1 uncultured Acidobacteriota bacterium | reverse complement strand
AAGCTTCCCTACACTCGAGGGGTGTTCGGTGAATCTCTTCGCTTGTTCCCGCCAGCCTGGGCGCTCGGAAGAATGGCGATCCGCGACGTCCTGATTGGTGGTTATACCGTGCCCAAAGGAAGCATAGTATTGACAAGCCCTTACGTCACGCACCGCGACCGGCGGTTCTGGCCCGATCCTACAGCGTTCCGGCCGCAGCGGTTTTCACCAGCCGAAGACGCGCAGCGGCCGAAATTCACCTATTATCCCTTCGGCGGGGGATCTCGCGTTTGCATCGGCGAACGCTTTGCATGGATGGAGGGAACGCTGGCTCTGGCGGCAATTGGCCAACGATGGAAACTGCGGCTATCCACTGACCATGCCGTGGAACCCACCGCACAAATCACCCTACGGCCCAAGTTTGGCATGAAAATGAGGATAGAAACTCGTCAGTCTGCGTAATTGTTCGTGCCCAATCCGCCGATAAGATGAGCGGCGGGTGATATCGATCCCATGCTGAAAGACATAGCCATCACGGGGGACAACCGGCAGATTGTCCTGGACTTCCCCACCCTTCAGGATGCACTCCAGTTGTGGAAGCCTTGGAACGGAGGGCCGAAGCGCAGGGAGATCACCCAGCTCTTGCATGAGTCCTTGTCCGCCGTAGGCGTCAGCCTTGAGTTGCGTGTGCAGGGCAAGCCTGTGGCCCGGTTGGGAACCGGAGAGCTCTCCGGTGTTGCACTGGCCCTTCTTGGCTGACACAGCATTGAGCTACTCTGGAGCGGATGCTGCTGGACAGGTTGCGTGGTGGTACACGCCAATCTCTCGGAGAATCGAAGGCAGTCGCGAGACACATCCTCGCTCATCCGGAATTGCTGCCGGAGTTGTTCCCCGCCTTTGAGACTAACGACCGCGTGTTGATCTCCCGCGCCGTAGATGCCCTCGAGGCCGTCTGCGCCGCTAGGCCGCAGTTACTGCAGCCCTACAAACGCTTCATCCTCACCCTTTTGGGACAGTTCGACTTTTGGGAAGTCCGTGAACATGTCTGTCTCATGCTGCCGCAGCTTAGCCTGACGCACGACGAGCGGCTGGAGGCATTCGAGATGGTACGGCAGTGGCTGGGGGACAGAAGCTCGATCGTACGGACATTTGCCCTGCAAACTATGTACGATTTAGCCCGCCAGGATCCCGCGCTCACGGATGAGGCTGAATTGGAGCTGGAAAAAGCGTTGCGAAACGGTACCCCTGCCATGCGGGCAAGAGCAAGGATCCTCCTCGGCGTGAAGCGCGGGTCTAATACCCTTCGCCGTCGCGAGCGGCCACAGCCTTCCCCCGGTGGATACGGAAATTCATAACAAAATAGCCAACTACCAAGGGCAACCCGACAACAAACCAGCCGAGAGCGGTACCCAGGCCCGCGGTGTCACCTCCGCCGGAATGGACTGTGATCGACAAAGCCGGATTATCGATGGATTTCAGCATGACCGGAAACAGGCATGCCGCCGTGGCGATTAATGTTCCTGCGAGAAAGGCGCTCGACCCCAGGAACGGCATAAGCTCTCTAGCTCGTGCTAGCCCCAGATGCATCGCGGCGATGCCACCAATTGCCAGTGCGACTCCAAGCAACCCGAACGGCCGGCTGCCGAGAACAGTCAGCACGTCATTAAGACTCTGCGTGGCGAGAAACATCACGACCCAGAGCCCCTGCGAGACCACCGATAAAATGCGGGCGGCCATCCGAGCCCTCTGTTGCACCGCACCATCGGTGCGCCACACCAAGAACGCAGCGCCGTGTGCGGCAAGTGCAATCACCGCGAGCAAGCCGGCTCCCACGGTGTACCAGTCGAGTATCCCAACTTCGCCACGCGGCGTGAAATCCGTGAACAGCGGCAACGTGAACCAACCGGCCTCGTTCAGTGGTACACCGCGCACCAGGTTCCCTAATGCGGTTCCAAAGAAGAGAGCCAGCAGCAAACTGGCGGCGGCGAAAACAAAATCCCAGGTTGCACGCCACATACTGTCAGTCACGTGGCTGCGAAACTCGATGGAGATACCTCGCAGAATCAGACACCACAAGACAAGGAAGATCGCAAAGTAAAAACCCGAAACGCCGGCCGAAAGCACGCGCGGAAAGGCCACAAACAACGCGCCTCCTGCGGCAAGCAACCAGACTTCGTTTCCGTCCCAGTAGGGGCCGATGGCGGCGAGCACCTGTCGGCGCTCCTCGTTGTTGCGAGCCACCCACAAATGAACCATACCTGCCCCGAAGTCATACCCGTCGAGAACAACATAGGCGACAAGCATCACCGCCGCGATCACAAACCAGAGTTCAAGCATGATGGCCCTCCGGTCCATGAGCGATCTCTCGCCCCATCAGGAACAGGAATAGTATCGCGAGCAGAGCATACAGGCCGGTGAAGCCGATCAAGGTAAAAAGAGCAGATCCGGAGTGAACTTGCGGCGAGGCGCCTTGCGCCGTGCGGAACAGTCCGTAGACTAGCCATGGTTGGCGCCCCAGTTCCGCCGTCATCCAACCGGCTGTGTTGGCAATGTATGGAAACGGAAACGCGAACAGCAAAGCCCACAGCACCGGCTTGGCCGCGACTAGCCATCCCCTCCAACTGAGAAAAGCTGACGCGGCCATCAGCGCGATGAACAGCGTACCGAGACCCGCCATGACATGGAAACTGTAATAGAGCAGTTCGATATTCGTGGGCCACTGCTCTTCGGGAAACTCGTTCAGACCCTTTACCCTCCGGTGGAACGCACCGTAGGCGAGGAAGCTTAGGATGCCTGGAACGGCAATGGGATTGTCCAGCCGGCGCTCGGCTACATTCGGCTGGCCGATCAGTGTGATGCCGGCCATGGGACCGCTCTCGAACCGCCCCTCCATGGCGGCAAGCGTCACCGGCTGGTATTCGGCAACCAGCTTGGCCTGGATGTCACCCGTGGGGAACGCAACCACCACGGCCGATGCGAATCCGGCAAAGGTTCCGATCCGAAGGAATCGCCATGCCTGCTCAACATGCATACCGCGAAGAGTGTAGTAGGCCCCCACCGCGGCCACCACGAAAGCACCTGTGACAACGGACGCGGCCATCGTGTGGGCATACTGCGCCAGGGCCCAGGGATTCAGAACGAATTCCCAAAAGCTTACGAGGCGGAGTGTGCCGTCCGGTCCCGTGGCATGTCCTACGGGATGTTGCATAAACGCGTTCGTGCAGACGATGAAATACCCGGATAGCCAACTGCCGATCCATAGTGCGATCGCCGCTCCGAAGTGGAGTTTCGGACCGAGGCGCTTCTCGCCCCATACCAGCAGGCTGAGAAAGCTTGATTCGAGGAAGAAGGCAAACAGCCCTTCCATGGCGAGTGTGTGGCCAACGACGTTCCCGGCATACCGTGTGAATGCCGCCCAGTTTGTGCCGAATTGGAATTCCATGGGAATGCCTGTCACCACGCCGACCGCAAAGTTGATGCCGAAAACGCGAATCCAGAAACGGGCTGCGGTGTTCCAGTGTTCACCACCCGCGCGGAAACTGAGTCCCTTCATGATCACGATCAGAAGAGCCAAGCCCATGGTCAACTGGGGGAAAAGGTAGTGATAAACAATCGTAAATGCAAACTGCAATCGGTGCCAGAAAAGCGCATCTTCATTCATAGCGCAACCTCTTCGGATGCGATTGTACGAATCATGGTGACACAGCCCGAGGTGAGATAATCTTATCATCCACGCTTTGAAAGGAAAATCGTCTTGCAGCAGTTGCTCGTCATGAAATTCGGCGGTACCAGCATGGGTTCCGCCGACCGTATGCGTACGGCCGGCCAGATTTGCGCCGAACAGCATAAACAACGCCCCGTTGCGATCGTTGTATCCGCCATGTCAAAGGTCACGGACCTCTTGCTGGATACGCTTCGCAAGGCCGAAGCAGGCGATAGTGCGGCTCTCGAGGCCAATCTGTCGCAATTGGAGCAGCGCCACGTGATCACCTGCTGCGAATTGCTTCCCACAGACCGGCAGCCAGCGGTACTTTCCCAGCTCCATTCGATTATCGGCGACTTCCGCCGGATTGCCCAAGGCGTCCAGATGTTGGGCGAACGGCCGCCTCGCTCCGTGGATGAAGCGGTCGCTGTGGGAGAACGACTTTCGGCGCTTCTCATGGCCGCTCATCTCGATGCGGTCGGCATTCCTGCCAAAGCAATCAATGCCGCGAGCGTCGTAGTAACGGACGCGGTTTTCGGCAATGCCACGCCCTTGATGGATCCGACACGGGAGAAAGCCGACACCGTCCTGCACCCTTTGTTGGAGGCTGGAACGCTACCGGTGGTAACCGGCTTCAACGGCGCCACCATTGACGGCCGACCGACAACGCTCGGCCGTGGCGGCTCGGATTTCTCTGCCTCCATCCTCGCCGCAGTACTCGATGCAACGGATCTGTGGATATGGACGGATGTCGACGGCATCATGACTGCTGACCCGAGGCTTGTGCCGGGCGCTGCAGTGCTGCCGGAGGTGACCTACAGCGAAGCGGCGGAACTGGCTTACAACGGTGCGAAGGTACTGCATCCGCGCACGTTGGCCCCTTTGGTCGAGAAGGGGATCCCGGTCTGGAGCAAGAACAGCTTCAACCTCTCCGCGCCTGGAACTCGCATTGCCCCAAGAGTAGATGCTCCCCAGGGTCCGAGGGCGGTCACTTCGATGGCAAACGTGGCGCTGGTTTCCGTGGCCCCGGCAGATCCCGAACTGAACGCCGTACAAGTGATGTCTCGAGCTTTGGCCGCCTTGGCTGCCGCGAACGCCGAAGTCCTGGCGCTCACCAGTTCCAGTTACCGCCAGAGTTTTTGTTTCCTCATTCGCCGCGATGAACTCTCGCGTGCCACCGAGTCCCTCGAAACCACATTCGCACTGGAACTGGCGCATGGGTACCTGAAACCGTTTGAGGTCGATGAGAATGTCGGCCTGCTGGCCATCGTGGGTGAAGGGATGCGCGGCACCACCGGAATGGCGGGGCGTATCTTCACCGCCATTTCACAAGAGGACGTCAATATTATTGCCATCGCCCAAGGCTCATCCGAGCTTACGATTGCCATTGTTGTGCGCAGGGACGGGTTGGAGAAGGCCGTGCGCGCCGTACACGAGGTTTGCCAGTTAGGCCAATAAACAGGCACGCATCAATTCAATTCTCGACGCTCAGCAATGGCTTCAGCTGCAACTCCAACTTGAGCGTCTGCCCGCCTCGCTTCACCACCAGGGATGTCGTGCTGTTCGGCCTGCGCAAATGTTCCGCCAGTTGGTTGGCGCTAAGGCGCGGTTCGACGATCTCGTCGCCTGCCTGCAGTCCCGCCTTGGCCCCGGCGCGTCCGGGCAAGACCTCGATGACTCTTGCCTGCGAATAGTCCACTCCGTACCAGGACACACGCACACCCGCGAGTTCGAGGGCAAACGGACGGCCATACTCAGCACTTTGCGTGTAATACAAGCGCTTACCCGGATAGTCAATCGCGAAACGCAATTGCCGCAACAAAGCGCCCCCAATCAGTCCGCCATTCTCCCCTCGGCCTCCCTGTCGGGCCCGAACATAGGGCCGGGAAAATCGAAGCTCCCCCAGCTGGAATCCCCCCATCGGAAAGACCACGGCGGGTGACGGACCTGCAATGCCCAACGATGGATCCTCCAGCATTGGCGAACCCTTCGGCGGTAGCATGTGCCGCTCGGCGAATTCCGGAAGCAAGGTCACGCCGTAGTTGCTGCCCGTATCCAGCAGAAAGTCTCCCTTGTAGGTTTTCGAGCCGGTGCCGATCAGCAATCCCTCCACCATGGGGCGCCCCTCTGCAAGACGGATGGTAGTCATTCTCCAGTCCGCCGGCGGCTTGAACCCGTTGCTCTCGTGCAAGCTGGCTACCTTTCGCTGGTAGTCGAATTCGACAATATATCGCTGCAGGAAGTGTGCCCCAATGATTCCGTCGATACGGCGTCCCATCTGGCCAGACAATAATTCAAGTGATATCGCAATGGCTGGCACATCTAAGCCCTGCTCTCCCCGATGAGACAACCGGATTCGATCGAGGCGGCGGGCATTCGCCTCCCGCCCAGCTCCCTTCACCTTCACGCTCTTGCTGGCGACGGAGACACCGTCTGCAAACGCGCTGTCCAGAACCGTGATGCTGGCGGCCGTGTCGATCACCATTGTCGCCGGACGTCCCTCCACCATCACCTCAGCCGTTGGCACATGCAGCGAAAATTCGAGGGGCATTACTGTCTGTGAAAAACCACAGACACCCGCCAGGAAAATGAAAGAGAACAACGCAGGAATCATACCCGCTTTATGGATGCCTCAGCAGTCGCTTCGGGCGCAAAGCATCGGTGTCTCCTATTGCGGGACTGCTCACTCCTGCGGCTTGCGAACAATGATCTTGTTGTCTTCCTTCGATCCAGGAGGCTTTTCCTTATTGATCCGCGCCCGCATCGCCGGTGGCAGCGCCGCAACATCGATCTTCGACCCGGTGACATCGATGGTCGCTCGCATCGTCGCGAAACCCTCGGGCAACCTGGTGAGCCCCGTATTTCGAACCCGCAGTTGGTTCACAATCTGCACCTGCCCGAATTCCTCCGGCAGTTCCGCGAAAGGATTATCCGAAAGATCGCATACCCGCAGCCGCTTCAGATTGGCCATGCTCGCAGGGATGTGTGTGATCCGGTTCCCGGCCATGTTGAAATGGCGCAGTTCCTTCAACCGGCCGATCTCCACCGGCAAACTGCTGATACGATTCTTCGAAAACTGCAGCTTCTTCAGCCGCACCATGTCAAAGACCAACGGAGGAATCTCCGTGAACCGGTTCGCTGTGAAGTACATCCCCTCAAGCCCGTCCATATCCAACAGAGCCCGCGGCAGAGTGGACATGCGGTTGTACTCGCAATAGAGAAAGACCACGTTGTCCAGTGCAGCGATCTCGTCCGGCAGTTCACTGATCTCGTTGCGATTCACGAAGAGATGCAGCCTCCGCACGGACGTAATCGGAATAGGCTTGCCTTCGTCGATCACCTGAAGCCGGCTGATGCCCACCAAATCGCTCAGCCCCTTCTCCGAGAGCAGCAGAGCCTTGTCGCCTTCCTGCAGATTGTTCGTTTGGTCAACGTGGTTTGGCATCACCGTGCCCTTCGCGGCAACAAACAGGGGCAGCGGTTGCTGCCTAGCGTATTGTTCCAGGGTGACAGCAAACACGGGGGCCGTCAGCACCACAAAGGCTGCGAAGCAAAGTGTCATACCATCATCTCCCAAGCGCAAAAGTGAATATCGAAGATCCCGCCGCAATTGTTACATACTGCCGCCCGCCGCGGGCCCACGTCACCGGTGGCGCGATTACGGTTCCCCCCAGTTGCCGGTGCCAGAGCGGTCTCCCCGACTTCGCATCCAAGGAGAAAAAGTAGCCCTCGCGATCGCCGCTGAAAAGCAATCCGCCCGCGGTCGCCAGCGTGCCGGCGGTTGGGGTGCTCACCATCTCCCAGCGCCATTTGGTTTCTCCGCTAGCCGGATCGATGGCCAATATCGAACCCACGGGAAAATGCCCTTCTCCGGTGAACGTGCTCGCCTGATACCACGCTCCTTCCACGAACTCCTGATTCGTCATGAAGTACGTGTGGCAGCCGTCTGAGCTGGGAAAGTAATAAAGTCCCGTCTGTGGACTGTACGTCGAAGCCTGCCAATTATGACCTCCGCCTGCGCCAGGACAGGCCGTGTTGCCCGCCGGCGTGGGATCTTGGCCGGCGATCAGGATTGGACGGCCATCCTTGCCGATACCCTTCGCCCAACTCACCTTCGTGTACGCCTTCGTGTGCAGCAGCTTACCGCTGGCGCGATCAAAAACATAGTAAAAGCCATTGCGGTTCGCCATGATCACGGCCTTCACCTTGCGCCCCTCATGCATCACATCCAACAACACAGGATCCTCTGTCGCATCCCAATCGTGCACGTCGTGCGGCGTGAACTGATAGTGCCACCGCAGTTTACCGGTGTCGGCGTCCAGCGCCACAATGCTGCATGTGAACAGATTGTCTCCCGGGCGCACATCGCCATTCATGTCGGGTCCCGGATTACCCGTGCCCCAGAAGGTGAGGTTCGTCTCCGGATCATAGGTCCCCGTGACCCAGGTGGACCCGCCTCCTCGCTGATAGGCGTCGGACTCCTTCGGCCAGGTGTCCCCGCCGAACTCACCGGGCGCGGGAACCGTGTAGAACCGCCAGACGCGCTTCCCGGTCCGGATGTCGTAAGCGTCGATAAACCCCCGCGTCCCAAATTCCGCACCAGCGATTCCCGTAATTACTTTGTCCTTCACCACGAGTGGTGCAACGGTGCCCGTATAGCCTTTCTTGTAATCGGCCAGAGTCGCCTCCCAGCGCACCGCTCCGGTCTTGGCATCGAGCGCCACCAGCGTCGATTCCAGATTCATCTTGAACAGTGTGTCTCCGCTCATCGCGAATCCGCGGTTCACCTGTCCACAGCAGATCGGAAGACTCGGTGGTACCGGCTTCACATAGCGCCACAACTGCCGGCCCGTTATCAGATCGAGCGCCCATGCGGTGTTGTCCGGGCCGGTAACGAACATCATGGATCCGTGGACAAGCGGAGTGGTTTCATTCTTGCCGCTGACGCCCGTTTGAAATACCCATTCCAGATTCAACTGCTTCACATTGCCGGAATGGATCTGGTTCAGCTCACTGTACCGCCACGAAGCCAGATTGCCGCCGTAGGTCAACCAATCGGCGTCCTTCACCTGCGCCAGCGCGGGCATCGCCGCAAGAATCATCAGTGCGCGTCTCATTGGTTCTCACCTCGCAGGGAAAGCAAATAGAGCAGCAAGTTGTTCATATCCGGCGCAGCCAGAGTTTTGTACGCGGGCATCATCGACACATAATCGCGCTGTACCGAAACCACTGCGTCACGCTCAAAGAAATGCACTTTGCCGTCCGCGGTTATCAACTCTGCTGTGAAATTGTCCAGACTCCGCTGCGTGCCGGCGATGTTCAGTCCCGGGCGAGGTGTGACGGTTAACTTGTAATACCCGGGAGTGAGATCGGCGTCCGGATCTACAAGCGATTGACGCAAATGCGCCAGGCTCCGTTTTCTGCCAATACGCGTCAGATCTGGGCCCATGACGCCTCCACGCTGCCCCACTCTGTGACAGGCGCCGCAACCGCCGCGGCCCCAGAATAAGGCTTCGCCGGCCGTGGCGTCGCCTGCGGGTGGCTTCTCCTGGCGCGTCGCCAGAGAGCGGATGTATGTCACGATTCGCCAAACATTGCCGTCATTGATGCGGGCTCCATAGCCGGGCATTTCGGTCCCTGGGACGCCGTGATAAATGACCCGGAACAGATCCTGATCACTGTTCCCGTTGGTGTAGATCCCGAGAGTAAGATCCGGTCCGCGTCCTCCTTGGGCCTGAATCCCGTGGCAGGGCCGGCACAGGATGCGGAACAATCCCCGCCCCGCGTCGGCCTCGGATGCGTTGCCTGCAAACGGATTCTGCGCCGCCAATACGGCCGGAAGGAGAAGGAATATCCACGGCGTTCGTGACATCAGAGTAGGTTTGTCACGAAATCGCCGAATTGTCAACGCTGTCTGTCGTTCTCTTCGGTGGCTACGGGTTCAGCCTCCAGGCGTCGAAAGATCTCCTGGACAGCGTCCAGTGCGGGGCCCATTTCCGCGTCTTCCTTCAGTTCCAGCATCAGCGGATATTGATCGGCACGGGAGCGAAGCAGGTTCATTGTCTTGCGCCAATCGATGGTCCCGCCCGGCTTGAGATAGGGAAAATAGTGCACGTCATTGACGCTGTCATTGTCGTGAACATGAGTCGATCGGATGCGGTCCCGCATGATCTGATACGCCTGTTCCACACCCTCCATGATGTTGGCATGTCCAGTGTCGAAGCAGAATCCAAGATCAAGGTGCGTCATTTCGAGAAACTGCACCAGCCGTTCCGCGCTCGATAGCTTGTTGGGGATGTTTTCGAGCAGTATCTCTACCCCACGCTGCTTGGCGAATACACGCAGTTCGTCCAAGGCCGTGAACGCCGCGTCTAACTTCCGCTCATCGTATTCCTCATGCCCAACGCCCATATGCTGTATGAGGTACTTGCAGGGAATCTCTTCCGCGACCTCCAGCGCGCGTTTGATCTCATCCACCATGGCGACCCGCTTCGCCTTCACGGGTTCCGTGATCGTGATCACGGCATTCGGGCCCGTGCGTCCCCAACAATCGTCGTTGTACATGGGCGCATGCAGGGAGTGCAGGTACATCGGCGAGTCTTTGAACCAATGCCCCAGTTCTTCCACTTGAGCCTTGTTGTGATAATCCAGGTGCTGGCGCGCACAGAAAATCTCCACGGCCGGGATGCCCGCCTTCCAGATTCGCTCCAGCCATACTGTATTGAGCCGGTGATTGACGAAAAAGTGCGTCGATAGAGCGTGAAACATTTCTTGTTGATTCCGTTTTTATGGGGTATTCAATATCCGGCAGCTTTGCCGTGAGCGCGGCGGTCGGAGCCGCCCGCAAGCCATCCGTCCTTCTGTACCACGATCGCTTCCACGTTCGCCACACTGGTAATGCTATCGACAACATGTCCTCGCGATTGCAGCAGGGCGACAGTGTCGGGCGAAAAACCCTTCTCCAGTGAAAGTTTGTCCGGCTGCCATTGATGATGAAAGCGCGGTGCGTCGATGGCATCCTGGGCGTTCATGCCGAAGTCGATCACGTTAAGGATCACCTGCATGACCCCCGTAATAATGCGTGAACCCCCCGGCGCTCCCACCACCATGAACAGCTTGCCGTCCTTCAGGAGGATGGTCGGCGTCATCGAAGAAAGTGGTCGCTTTCCGGGCTGAATCGCGTTCGCCTCGCCCTGCACCAGACCGAACATGTTCGCCTCGCCGGGCTTGGCGGCGAAGTCGTCCATTTCGTTGTTGAGCAGGAATCCCAGACCCGGAACTGTGACACCGTTACCATAGCTTCCGTTCAACGTGTACGTGAGCGCCACCGCATTGCCCTGCGCATCGACGATCGAGAAATGGGTTGTTTCGGCGCTTTCCGCACCGGTCGGCCTGCCCTGCCGGATTGCATCGGATGTGGATGCGCGCGTGGGGTCGATAGTTGCTCGGCGCGCCGATATGTACTCTTTGTTCAGTAATCCGCTCACCGGCACTTTGTAATAATCCGGATCGGCCAGATATTCACTACGGTCGGCGTAATAGCGCCGCATCGTCTCCGCGACATAATGAATCGCCGCCGCCGAACCCGCTCCATGCGCAGCATACCCGGACGATTCCAACATCCCCATCATCTGCAGAATTCCGATCCCACCGGAACTCGGCGGCGGGGCGGTGATGACGTCGTAGCCCCGGTATGCTCCCGTGAGCGGCTTGCGTTCGGCCGTGCGGTAATCCTTCAAGTCCTCGATCGTAATCAGCCCGCCATTGGCCGCCATCTCCGCCGCGAAGCGCTTGGCGATTTCGCCTTCGTAAAAATCCCGTGCGCCGTGTTTCGCGATACGCTCCAGCGTCTTTCCCAATTCGGGCTGCACAAGCAATTCGTCAGCCTCATAGTACTGGCCGTTGCGCTGAAATATTCGCCGCGATTCAGGAAAACTAGCCAGGAGCTTCGAGTTCTTCAGTGATTGTGCCACCGAATACGTGACAGGGAACCCGCGAGCCAAACGGATAGCCGGAGCCAGCAACTCCGCCCACGACTTCGATCCGTACTTTTTGTGAGCCAACGCAAACCCGTGCACGGAACCCGGCACTCCCGCCGCCCGCCAGCCTTCCAGGCTATCGCGGGTCATGTTCCCCGCCGAATCCAGGTACATGTTGCGTGTCGCCTTACGCGGTGCGCGTTCGCGGAAATCGAGGAATACCGTCTCTCCATTGGCCTTGCGCAGCAACAGGAAGCCGCCTCCCCCAAGATTCCCAGCGGTTGGATGCGTTACGGCCAGCGCAAATCCCATCGCCACAGCAGCATCGACGGCATTCCCGCCCGCCTTCAACACCTCGACACCCACGTCGGTAGCGTTTGGTTCCTGCGCCACCACCATCGCTTTGCGGGCCCGGACCGGATGGCTGGCGAACACGGGAACGACGCATAAAGCCAGCAACAGCGAAAGCAACCTGCTATGGGACATTGGTTCGATTGTATCCTGCCGGTTCAGCTACACTCCAACTCTATTGCGCACGTAACCAGTTTGTCTTTTTCTTCCAAATCTGTTACATGGTAAAGAATACGCTCGCTGATCCAGCTACCGCTGGTGGGAAAGGTGTTCGATGGGCTACCGCTCGTCCACTGTTGGTATTCTCGTTGCTATTTCGTGCGTTGCTCACTCCCGCACTCGAACTCTGTTCCGCCTTGTTAATCCCACTAGCCACAGCCCAATAGAACTGTATTCGGTCCGAAAGATCGTAACATTTGTGTCTGCGTGAGCCTGGTCGCCCACGCCCGGGGAAAGGGTTTTTTATGAGATCGCGGATGTTTTCCATACTCACACTTGCTTCTCTATTGGCAGGCAGTTTGTTTGCCCAGGGGACGACTCAATTGAACGGTACTGTTACCGACCCGTCCGGTGCGGCGGTTCCCAACGCCAGCATCGAACTCCTAAACACGGAAACGGGCTTGAAGCGCTCCGCCGTTTCCGATGCCTCAGGTAACTACCTCTTCGCCCAGACAACACCCGGCAACTACTCGCTCAGTGT
>CALFYN010001082.1 GCA_937952345.1 uncultured Acidobacteriota bacterium | reverse complement strand
AAATCAATAATTTACAGAGATTTTGACGCCCTCCACCGGAGGGCGTTTTCGCGTTGGTGTGACTATAGTGTGACAAATTTCGAATTCCGTTCCGTTGACCCCTGTTTTGGTGTGACTGTTTCTGTCACACCAGGCGTCGCGGGCGCGACTCGGCGGCGGGGACTCGAAGCACGGGTGAAGTGGACCGTCGAGGGCCGTAAAGATGAGGTGGAGGGTGGATAGCCGACGCGACCGTCCGCGCTTTCCCACCGTTGGGCGTAGACGTCCTGGCGTCCGCGAAACAGCGATCGGAAGAGCGAGACCTTCTCGGGCGTCTTCAGAGACGACGGAGCAGGGAGAGGGGTTGGCTTGGTCGCGGCGACAGGGATGGCGATGTCGTGCTGGTCCAGCAGCGACCGGAGCCGATCAATCTCCCGCTCCAATTGCTCGCACCTTCGCAGCCAGATCGGGATGAGGTTCGCCGACTCGCCTTGGGTCGCTCATTTCACTTTGTTGGCTCGGACCTCCAAGTCGTGGCATTGTCCAAGCAACGCCTCAAACGGTTCGGTATCAGCCGGCAGCAATCCATCATCCAGCATTCTCGCGTAATCGAGGGAAAGGCTAGTGAGCGCCTGGTCGCCTGGAACCAATTGCAGTCCGCCGGACACGGCGGCGATGTAATCGAGAAAGGCTCCTGAGGAATCCTTTTCAGAGAAGAACATCGACTTGTGCTTGGCAACGGCAAGCGCGAGTCCTCGATCGGCAATCGCAGCATCAGCTATTCCGGCGCGGTCCAGCCGGGCCAAATCATGCCAGTGCCGCGAGAATCGTTCGTCGCCTCGAAACTCACCTTGCTGGCAAAACACATGAACGGCGGTGGCCTTCTCCCAGAACGTCCGCTCCGGGCGCATGACGCTGGCGGTGGCCGAAGGAAAGACAACGCCCGTCACGCTCGGCTCTGCGTCACAGGTGATCGCGCGGGTCTCCCATGGTTCGCCGGTGGAACGCGCGCCGAACTCGAGCATGACCACTGGACGCACGTAGCCGGAACCCGCTGCCAGCGGGGCGTATTCAAAGAAGACCTTTTCGCCTTCGGCCGAAAGCGTTGCAGTCAGTGCTTGTTCTGCAATCTCGACGGAAATCCGTGGCATGACTTGCTCGGCGATCCAAATCGGGAGGCGCGAACGGATCTCCTTGGTCCAGCGCTTCTCTTGACTGCGCGTTGCCGGTAATGGGTCGAGCCCAGGCCCTGACAGTTCTGGTGCAAGCATCCGGATGTCATAGGTGAGGTCAACGTCCTCAGAGAACCGGTTGATGATCTGATATCCCTTGGACAACGACGAGCCACCCTTGAATACGAGGTGCTCGCCGAAAGGCGACGTGAAAAGTACGTCGAGCAGCCAGACCAGCCACACGTCTTTATCCAACAAGTGAATCGGACGGCCCGAACCCGCTGCGGCTACGGCCAGCGCTTCGTGCCGGTCGGCTGCAGACAATTTGAGGAATGCGTCAGGCATGGATCGCGAGTTTGCTCACCTGCTGCGCCATCCAGGTGGGCAACATTCGGCGTAGTTCAACGACCGCGTTCCGTTCCGATTCCGGCAGTCTGCCGCGCACGGCTTCGATCGCCTGACTCGCCTGCTCAGGCCCGAGCCAGGCCAATGCTCGAATCAGCGTGCCCGCCTTACGTCCCGGCAGGGCTAACTGCCAGGCGGGAGCATGACGAAGCTCGACAACCTGATTGCCCAACTTCAACTTCCGCGTTGGCCCGGAGGTCAGGTACACCTCGCGCACAGGAACTTGCGTCGTCAGTCCTAATTCGTTAGCCGCCGCCGCGCCATGGGGGACCACGTTCTCGCCGCGTTGTTCAGCGATGGCTTGCACAACCGCCGCGGGTTCGGGCGGTCGAACACCAAAGCGCCCCTCGACCGGGCGAACGTAGAGTCCGCGGCCCACCCGGATGAGGCTGCCACGCCGAACCAAGCGCGAGAGGGTCTGATCTACAGCCGCGCGTGTTCCGAGATGCAGAAGTTCCTTCGCGGCCAAAGGCACTCCTTCCGGAGCCTTGCCGACCTGGTTGATCACGGCTGTTGCGAGTGCTTCCATTCTGTCAGAAGTATAGCACAATTTCTGACGACGGCTTCCGGCCCGAGTACGGGATCCCCCATCCGTATGCAATATCCGTCAATATTGTCGGCTTGTGAATACGAACGGGGACCGGGCGGGAGGCCAGGTTTGTGTGCGGGCTGTGTGCGGATTCTGCGAGTCCGGCCCAAACTGGCCTGACTGGCGCAAACGGAGACGGAGACAACGAGCCAAGTGCTATC
The DNA here is from genome assembly GCA_937952345.1 of uncultured Acidobacteriota bacterium. Taxonomy (GTDB): domain Bacteria; phylum Acidobacteriota; class Terriglobia; order Bryobacterales; family Bryobacteraceae; genus CADEFT01. Next base: position 10,386 of record CALFYN010001082.1, on the reverse strand, counting down.
AGGTCAATATTTTACAGAAGAGGCCGCAACAAATCCAAACACCCGAAAACTAGTTGTTTCTGATTCAGGCTCTAGTTCTCGCAAGGGAGTGGAGGTTCAAGTCCTCTCATCCGCGCCAATAAAATCAGCCACGTCAAAAAGGTAGGCCTCTCCGTCTTGCCGCCCTTGCTTGACCAACCTGCCGATCGACAGACTAGAAACATCGCCAGCCACTCGCTCCATGGGTCGGCCTGAACCTCCACGAAAGTGCGGACACCGCAGACCCAGCCTCCTCCTCCCCTTTCTGACATTCTCCACCCCCCTTGACACAAAGCGGCATTCATGTCACTTTTATTTCGGTACCGAAGTATTTGACTGGAGGCTGCTATGGTCGGCTATCGGATGGTCGCAGTTGTGATTCCGTTTTGCCTTGTCGGGCTACCCCAGGGGCATGCCCAGGGAACCACCGGAGTAATCAGCGGCATGGTCAGCGATCCCACTGGCGCCGCAGTCGCCGCCGCGACTGTTGTGGCGCTGCACACACAAACGGGAGTTCGATATCAGGCCACCACAAACGACGTCGGCCTATATCTGTTTCCCCTCTTGCCTCCGGGCGTCTTCGAACTGATGGCCGAATCGGCAGGATTCAAGCGCGCCAGACAGGCCGGTGCGACACTTGGATTGAATCAGCGCCTGCGCGTGGATCTGGTGCTCGAACTGGGCGACACATCCGAAACCATTGAGGTGACTGCCGCCAGCCCTCTCCTGAAAACCGACCAGGCTTCGATAGGCGGCAGCTTCGGCCCCAATAGTTTCGAGAACTTGCCCATAGGCCGGAATCCGTTGGCAATGATGCGCTCCATCCCAGGAGTGCAGGGTTCCCGCGGGGCAATGTGGACCGGCAACATCGGCGGTAGCCGGGAGGCAATGTCGGATTACCGCATCGACGGGACGCCCGCTGCAACCACGACCCAAAACGCGATTACGACTCAGCCCATTGTCGAAATGCTCGAAGAGGTAATTGTCGAAACGTCGAACTACAGCGCGGAGTTCGGCCGCGGCGCGTCACAGGTTAATTTGACCACTCGCTCCGGCGGCAATCAGTTCCATGGGGCTTTCTTTCATTACTTTCGCAATGACAAACTGAACGCCAATAGTTTCATGAACAACGCTCTCGGAACTCCTCGACAACCCCTGCGTTACAACCTGTTCGGCGCAACGATCAACGGCCCCATCCGGCTGCCGCGTTTGTACGACGGACGCCAAAAAACCTTTTTCAGCTTTGGGTTCGAAGCAACGCGCGAAAGAGGCTACGGGCAGAGGATCGCTACGGTTCCCTTGGAAGCCTGGCGGCAGGGGAACTTCAGCGGCGCGCCGGCAATCTTCAACCCGGCAACCACTCGTCCCGGACCGAACGGCGGCTTCATCCGTGATCCTTTCCCCGGCAACATCATCCCAACCAGCGCAATCGATCCGGTGGCCATGCGCATGTTGACCGAGGCCTATCCTTTGCCGAACCGCACTGGCGTTGCGAACAACTACGTTCGCGCAGGAGCCGTTCCAACGGATGCCCACACCATCAATGGAAGACTGGACCACCACTTCAGCGAAAAGCACAGAAGCACCTTCCGCTACCTTTACTTGCACAGCACCGCAACCGCGCTGTTGCGATTCCCCGGGCCGGCCGGCGCAGGATCAAACAACGAACGAGAGCGCGAGTTCGGGCCGCGGCACACTGCCTCCGGCAACCATATATGGGTGATCAGTCCCATCTTGATAGCGGACTTTCGCTTCGGCTCCCAGTACACCTACATCGAAGGTAGCGGCCCCGGCACGTTCCAGAACTGGCCCGAAAAGCTGGGGATTCGCAATGTGCCCGGGGATAAATTCCCCGTAGTCGCAATCGCCGGACAGGACGGCTTCGGCGGCTCCAATCTGGCACGCGTGACCCACGCCCGCAACTACAACTACTCGGGAAGTTTGACGGCCCAACTCGGAAAACACACGATGAAGTGGGGCGGAGAATTCCGTGACCTGGACTATGACCTCGCCCGTGGCAGTGACATCTCCTTTCGCTTCGACACGCTTGCCACGGCGGACCCTGCAACGGCCCGAAATGGCTTCGGCATGGCCAGTTACCTGCTAGGTCTGCCGACGAATACGTCACTCGCACTAATTGCACCCCAGGGATTCCAATACCGTTGGAGCTACTGGTCGGGATTCTTGCAGGACGATATCCGCCTTTCCCCCAGCCTCACAATGAACCTCGGGATCCGCTGGGAGCTGAACACGCCACGCACGGAAGCTGGCAATTTCCAGTCTTCCCTAAATCTCCGCACACTACAGTTCGACTTCGCCGGCTCGAATGGATTTCCGGAAACACTGTACGATCCGAACTACAGAAATTTCCAGCCCCGCATCGGACTGGCATGGACTCATCGAGGCTGGGTCGTGCGCGCAGGCTACGGACTTTTCTATTTGCCGCCAAACACGACCGGAGACGGAGGTTTTTCTCAAGGGCCATGGCAGCGCGCATTCACTTGGTTCACCCAGGACAACGGTGTCACCTTTCCTTTACGATTGAGGGATGCCGCACCTGCCGTGAGCCTGGGTGGCGCTTTCGCCCCAGGGCTCAACACCAACTCGCAGTTCATCGGACGCCGCTATCCCGACGGCTATATGCAGCAGTGGAATCTGAACACGCAACGCATGTTGCGTTTCGGCTTCATGGTTGAAACAGGCTATGCAGGCAGCCGTGGCGTGCACCTGCAGTCAAACCGCGAGCTCAATCAAGTACCCGGTGCACTGCTGGGCCCAGGCAACGCGCAAACGCGGCGGCCGTTCCCTACCCTGGGCGGAATCCAGGAAGCCTTCGCTCCAATCGGAATATCCTCCTACCACTCCCTACAATCTCGGATAGAGCGGCGGCTCGCTGGCGGATTTTCCATGCAGGGCAATTACACGATGAGCAAATGCATGGATGATGGATCCGGATTTGCAGGGTTTCGGGCTTTCGGAGTGACGGCTGTGCAGGACAATTACAACTTGCGAGCGGAGAAGTCGGTGTGCGGCTTCGACATCACCCACAACACGTCCACCAACGCCGTATGGCAACTACCTTTCGGGACAGGTCGAAAGTACCTGAACAATCGCGGAGCAGGCGCTTGGATCGCAGGCGGCTGGAATCTCAGCGGGTTCTTCACAATCCTAAGCGGCAGACCGCTTGTCATGACGACAGCCAATAATCTGACCGCGTCGCTCGGCGGCGGTTCGAGACCCGACCGGCTGAATGACTTGCCGCTGGAATCGCGCGACCGCCTGCGATGGTTTGACCAGGCAGGGTTCGCGGCGCCTGCCCCGTTCCGGTTTGGAAACACATCGCGTACGGAACCGCGGCTGCGCGAACCGGGCAACATCAGCCTTGACTTCCTGCTCGCCAGGGAATTCGTTCTCACCGAAAAAGTGCGTGCACACCTGAGAGCCGAGTGGTTCAACGCCATGAACCATTTCAACCCCGGCACTCCAAACACCATCATCGGACATCCTGCCGTGGGGCAGATCAATTCCGGAAATGCCGGACGAACTATCCAGTTGTCTCTCAAACTGAACTACTGACATGAAGCAAGACACCGCACCCTCCGCTCTCCAGGGACTCAGCTTCTTGGTCGGGCGCGTTTACTACAACTACGTTGCCCTCTTGAGCAGTCACTTGGCCAAGAGCGGACTCAGTGAGCACTTGATCCCAGGCATGGGCAATATTCTGTTCGCCTTGTTCGAGGAGGACGATGTGCCGATGAAAGCAGTAACGGAAAGGGCTTCGATCGCGGCTTCCACCCTCACCGGAATGGTAAAGCGCATGGAGGACGCGGGGTTGGTGGTCCGATACCGCGACAAGTCGGATGGACGCAGTACCCGCCTGGCGCTAACGCCGCTCGGCAGATCACTCAAACCTCGTTGCCTCGAACTCGCGCTGACCATGGAACGGGAATTGAACAAGGGGCTATCGGCCGCGGAGCAGGATACATTGCTCCATCTACTGTCCCGTGTTTCTGGCAACATCCAATCTTCCCTTACGGATTTGAGAGGGACCGAAGAATGAAACAACCTCTGCAAACGATCATTCTTACGCTGAATATCGTGGCCCAACTGTGGTCGCAGCAGACGACAGGCTATGACTGGAGGAGAGTCGTCAGTCTGCGGGAGCGGGAAGTGCAAGGGCATGATCTCTCCCAGGAGGATCAATCTTACCTGAAGCGAGCCCTGGAGGCGCTGGACCCCAGGAAAGACGCCGCGGTGGCGACGCGCCTGGCCCTGGTGGGTCTAACGGGCGACGGCATCGGCGAGGTGTTCCATGCACCCCCTGTTCGCACATCTGCGGAGGCTGCGCCCGTCGAGATCCTCAGAGCCCAGGCAGCAGACGGCAAAGCCGTGGAAGCATCTTATCGTAAGCCACCCGGTAAAGGCCGCTTCCCGGCCATCATGATCGTTCATGGTGGCCTTGATTCGCAGCGGCCCGAAAAACGTGCATGGTTCCTAACCGACGGCCCGGTGCACACACGATTCTTGCATGCCGGCTATGTCGTCATCCAGGCGACCTTCAGGACGTATGACCCCAACGACCTGTTGAAGCCAGGGCCGGATCTGGATGTGGAAGCCTTGTACCGCAAAGTCCGTGAACTGACTTTCGTGGATCCGTCCAGCATCGCATTGTTCGGCGGCAGCGGCGGAGGCTCATTGGTCTTGGAAATAGCAGCAAGGCAGAAGCCTGCGGCGGTTATTGCCGGAGAGCCCGCCACCATCCTCTTCGCGGGCATGCTGAAGACGGGAGAATATCAGCCGCGGCTGCAGATGATGGGTGATCCCTGGTCCCACTACAAGGACGAAAACCGGGTTCGGATGGAGCAAAAACTCAAGAAGATCCAATCGCCGGTCCTCATCCTTTCCGGCGATATCCATCCCCTCAAAATCATGAACGGCGAAATCTTTCTTCCGGCAGCACGAAAGGCCGGCGTCGACATTACGTGGACGATGTATCCAGGAGAGGGCCACGGGTTCTACTTCGGCAGCGCCACTTCCACGGCCACTGTGGATAAGGTGATGCGGGATACGGCAACATTTCTGGACCGTCATTTACCAGTGAAAGCGCGGGGGCATCAACCGTGAGGCTCCTGCTCTTCCTGCTCCTGCCGCTTCTTCATGGCCAGCAACCCCAATCACCACTGCTTCGCTGGGGCGCCTATCGCGGCGCCAACATCAACCATCAATTCAAAGACGACGACGCGAGGGTTCTCGCCGGATGGGGCGCCAATGTTGTCCGTATCAACTTCCATCAGCTGAACCTGATGCACAAACAGCCTCCCTATGAAATCAACATGGAGGCAGTCCGAACTCTGGACGAAGTCCTCGACGTATGCGAGCGCAATGGCCTGAAGGCAATCATCGACCCCCACACAACACCCGGCACACAGTCAGCCACCACAACAGTGCCCTCCGATGCAATCTGGCGCGACTTTGTCTGGCACGAACACCTAGTACGTCTCTGGCGATTCCTGGCCCAAAGATATAAGGATCGCGGGCCCGTGATCGCCGGCTATGATCTCCTCAACGAGCCGTCGCCTCCGCGCGGCGAAGGAAGGGAAGGAACTCCCGCCGATTGGAACCTCCTCGTACGCAAACTCGTCTCTGCGATCCGCGAATTTGACACCCTGCACACATTGGTGATCGAGTTCCCGATTTTCGCCAACGCACCAGGTGGACTTCCCCCAGTGGAGGAGATGATTCAGTACCTCCAACCCGTGGAGGATGCGAACTCCGTCTACAGCGTTCACTGGTACGCGCCCGGTGAGTTCACCCATCAAGGAGTCGACGGCCGGCCCACCGGCTTGCGGTATCCGGGTTTCTATCGAAACACGACATGGAATGCCGAGTTGCATCGGCGCCTACTGGAGCCTGTGGCGGAGTTCCAGCACCGCTACAACGTGCCGGTCTATCTCGGCGAGTTCGCCGCCGCGCGATGGGCCGGCCCGGACGGAAACCGGTGGATGCGCGACATTGCGGAAATCGCCGAAAAGTACGGCTGGAGTTGGACCTATCATTCCTTCCGCATTGCCTCAGTGTGGGACGCGGAGAAAAGCAACGAAACCCAACAGGATGAGCAAACGTATGCCAGTACGCCGCGAATCGAAATGCTGCGCGAACTGTTTGCTGCGAACCAACCGCCCACCATAGCCGTAACTAAGACGGCAGACGGCGCAAGTTTTCGGGAAACTGATCTGGCACCCTATCAGTTGTTCACGATCTTCGGCGAGAATCTCGGCCCCTCGGAGCCGCTCGAGTACCGCCTTGATGCAACGGGACGAGTTTCCCGCTCACTGGGCTGTGTGGAAGTGCTTTTTGACGGGACACCTGCACCGTTGTTGTTCGCCGGACCCCGCCAGATCAACGGCCTCATTCCCAATACTGTCGGTGTGCGCGAGACTGTGGCCATGGAGGTCCGCTGTGGGAGCCGCTTGGCGACTCAGGAACTCCGCACTGTCGCAGCGCAACCAGCGCTTTTTACAGTCGATGGCACCGGGCGCGGACAGGCCCGGGCCACCAACGCCGATGGATCCATGAATAGCTCCCGGAATCCCGCCCGGCGACTGACATTGTTGTCTCTCATCGCCACGGGCGGGGGAGCGTTTACTGAGCCGCTGGCGGATGGAGTCTTTCCGCCTGTGCGAATCGGCATAGAGCAGACCCCGCGTGTCCTTGTCGGCGGGCAGCCGGCCGAGGTGCGCTACGCAGGTTCCATCCCCGGCTTGGTAGCTGGTGTTTTGCAGCTCGACGTTCTCATTCCTGAGTCAACTCCAACCGGCCCCGAAGTCCCGATTCTGGTGGAGATCGCCGGACGATCTTCGCAGCGCGACGTAACAATCGCAGTTGAGTGAAGCAGAGCATCCTCCCCGATCAGCCATCGGCGATCCTCGCCGCTCAAAAATACAGCTTCATCCCAAACTGCAGTATCCGCATCGGCAGCCGTAAACTCCGGACATCCGCCATCCGCGGCGCATCCGGAATAATCGAATCGAGCGAGCTGAACCCGATCCCCGCCGGTTCGCCAAATTGCGGCGTATTCAACGTATTGAAAAACTCCGCCCGGAATTGCAGCCGCCCGTTCTCTCCCAGAAACGGCATCCGCCAGTTCTTATAGAGAGAAAGATCAATCACCCTCTGCCCCGGCGACACCAGCGGCGATTGCGCCGAGTTCCCGTAGTGGCACAAGTCCAGCCGGTTCGGAATATTGCAATCCGTGCGCCGGAACGCCGTCGGATCATACCACCGCGCGCGCGTCGCCTCATCGAACAACCGGCCATCCGCCACCCGGTCCGGACGCGTCCCGCTACCCGTATTCAAATTCCCGCCCGCGACATTGAACGGAAACCCCGTGCGCAGCGTAAGAATCCCATTCGTCTGCCATCCCGCCAGAAACGCCCCTGCCACCCCGCGGAATCGATTCAGAAACGGCATCTCGTACACATAATGCAAAACCGCGTTGTGCGTCACATCGAAGGGATACCGCATCCGATCCGCCCGCCGGTTCCGCGGATCCTGATACGTGAAGCCGCCGTTGCGTTCATACCCTTCCCCAATCGCCTTGCTGTATGTATAGCTCAGCCCCGCAACCAATCCGTGCGAATAGCGCTTCTCCGTGCTCACCTGAAGCCCGTGGTAACTGCCGTTGGCGTAGCTGTCCAGATAGCGGATCTGCCCCAGCCCGAATGGCCGGTTCCCTTCCCCCTGGCTCATATACGCCTGCCACGGCCGGCGCGAATTCACATCCGTATTCGGCGAAGGATCCGGCGAATTGAAGTTCGAAATATTGTTATCCAAATGGCTCGTCTTGCTTCCGATATAACTCACCGTCAGGAACGTCTGCATCGGTAGCGCCCGCTGCAAATCCAGACTCCACTGCCAGTGATTCGAATTGCGGTTGTCCGGAATCAGCGCAATCAGGTTCGTGCGCGCCGGCGAACTCCCCGATCCCGCCGGAAACACGTTATCCAACGTCAGCACCTGCGTGCCCGCGCGGATGCGCCGCGTCTGAATGTTGTAGTTCTGCCCCCCGTACGTGTACCGGATCACTTGCGCCACATCGGTGACCTGGTTGTAGTCAAGCGCTGCCCCATACGGAGGCTGCCGCCCAAGAATCTGGTAATTGTCCAATTGCTGCGCGTTCGCAAACCACCCGAAGCCCGAACGGATCACCCATTTGTCGGTCGCCTTGTACGCCAGTCCGATGCGCGGCATGAAGTAACGGTTGTCCGTGTTCGCCAGCGGAAAACTGGAATCGCCAGGCGCCGGCACCAGCGTTGGCAACTGCCTCCCGTCCGGAGCCGCCGTCAGAATATCCAGCCGCAGCGACCGCAACACCCCATCCGGGTCCGAAGGAATCGTAAAATAATCCCACCGCAGGCCCACATTCAACGTCAATTTCCGGGTTGCCTTCCAGTTATCCAGAAAATACGCGCTCATCCGGTAGTTCTGCGGAGTCCGCAGCGGCTTGCCTTCCGGCGACGTGGAACCATTAATGTAGCCCATCAGCCAGCCCGCCAAATTGTACCCACCAGGGCAGCAATTCAATACCCCGCGCGGATTGTTCGACGCGCGAATTCCCACGCTCGCCCGCCGCAACTCAAACCCCGCCTTGAACCCGTGATTCCCTCTCGAATGCGACAGGTTATCCGCGAACTGCCAGATGCGGTCCGAGTTATAGCTGTTCCCCGCCGTATCCCCGTCCCCAGGCAGCACTCCTGTATTCGGCAGTCCGATCTCGTCCCCCCGCAGTGCCCGGTTACTGTCCGTGATTACGGTGTAAGTTCCAATCCCCAGCGAGTTCAGATCGAAGTTCGTCCCGGTCCTCGGATTCGCGAAATCCCAATCCGCCCAATTGGTGCCGAACCGGAACTCATTCAACGTCCGGCTCGAGAACATGTGAATTTCCTGAAACGCCAGGTTCAGCGAAGGCGCGGCACCCGCCACCGTGAAATTCGGATTCAGATTGCCCGTGAAGATCGACGAGCGGTCCCGCGCGAACCGGAAGAACGCCTTATCCTTCTCGCTGAACGTGTGATCGATGCGGAAGAAAAACTGGTTCGAATCCACAATGCTCGGAACAGGCGCGCGCACGTTCGCCTCCAGAATGTCCTCCTGCTGGAACGGCGGCAGCGGCATATACGCATTCAGGTAGTTCTGCGCATTTCGATTGATGCGATTCGCCGGAATAATGTTCGTGATGTTCCCCGCGCCGTCGCGAAACGGATCGCCCGTCAGCGGATCATGAATAATAATCGGCGCGCGAATCGGCCGCCCATCCCGAATCAGCGGCCGCAGCAGTTGTGAAAAATCGCCCCGCCGGAACGCCTCCGGAAAGAAGAACCCTTCCCGCACCGTCTCCACCGTCTGCCGCAGCCCTTCATAGTTGAAGCTCCAGAACGTCCGATCCTTCCCGCGATACAACTTCGGCAGCAACACCGGCCCGCTCAGAAACACTCCGAATTGGTTGCGCCGCAGCCGGTTCTTTTCCGATTGCCGCGCCCCTGCCGGCAATTGAAAATTCAAAAAGTAATCCTTCGCCGCCACCTTATCGTTGCGCAGAAACTCGAAAAACGCCCCATGGAACTGATTCGTCCCTGACTTCAGCGCGATCTGCACCACCGCGCCGTTGTTTTGCCCATACTCCGCCGAGTAGGAACTCGTCTGCACCTTGAACTCTTCAATCGCGTCAATCGACGGCGTGAAGATCATCACGTTCACCCGCGAGTTCGCCGCCGTCACGCCATCCAGCGAAATCTGCTGATTATTCTCCCGCTGTCCGTTCGCCGTCAGCGCCACGCTGCGCCCCGGAATCGGATTCCCCTGCGACCCATCCAAACCCTGCCGCAATCCGAACTGCACTCCTGGCGTCAGCACCGCCAGCGTGGAAATATTTCGCCCGTTCAAAGGCAATTCCACCACCCGCTTGTTGTCGATCACCTGCCCCACCGATGCATCCTCCGTCTTCAACTGCACCGCCGAATCCACCACCTCGATCCGTTCCGTCGTCTCCCCCAGAGTCATCGAGAAATCGATGCGCAGGCGCTGCTGCAGTTGCAGCCGGATTCCGGTCTTCTCCTGCCGCTGGAAACCCGCCATCTCTGCCGCCACCGTGTAGTCGCCGATTTCGATCAGCGGAAAAGAATAAGCCCCCGTACTAGAGGTCTTGGCGACACGGCGCTCCCCCGTTGCGATGCGGTGAAGCGTTACCGTCGCACCCGGAATCACAGCCCCCGTCGCGTCTGCCACCGTACCGGAAATCTCAGTGGATGTCGTTTGCCCCTGTACGAACGAAGCGAGTAGAAGACTAACCATCAACTTGGACATGATGGC
>CALFYN010001081.1 GCA_937952345.1 uncultured Acidobacteriota bacterium | reverse complement strand
CCCACGGCGGCGCGAATCCGACTGCTCGATGCGCGCGGCGAAGAAGTGGTTCCGCTTGGCCACCCGGCCACTCTTCCCGAAGACGCGCAGCAGGGCGACGTGCGCATCCTGCTACGCCGCTTCGCGTATGTCAACGGACAGTTCGAGATCGACCCGCGGCGGCTGCCGCTTCGCTATCAGGTGGTCAAGGGCTATGAGTACACGATTGCGGAAGGCACGATCACCGCGGAGGATGCGCGCAAGGGCAGCGCCCTGATTCCACTCTCCCGGTGGTCAAACCTGGCTTCGCGCCACTATCACAGCGGGGACATCCACATTCACCACATTTCTCCCAAGACCTGCCGGCTGGAAATGGAGGCCGAAGATCTGGAAGTCGCCAACATTCTCACGTCGGACTTCACGACTGACCGTGCCGAATTCGAAGGCCGCCTCAATTCCAACTCCGGTCCCGGCCGGCTGATTTACGTCAGTCAGGAGTTTCGCAATCACCATCTCGGCCACATGTGCCTGCTCAATCTGAAGCAACTGATTGAGCCTGTGAATCTGGCGCATCCCTATCAATACCCGCTGCACCTGGATGTCTGTGACCGCGTCCATCAGCAGGGCGGTTACGTCGCCTGGGCGCATTTTCCGAGTTGGCCCGGAGCGGAAAGCCCGCTCGACGTCGCCATGGAGAAACTGGATGGCGTGGAGTTGATGTCTGTCCTCGAACCGCGCGAGTTTCCCCTCTACCTCAAGCAGGTGGTGACAGACTCCGCACCGAACACCGGGCTCCACCTCTGGTACCGTTTCCTGAACTGCGGCTTCCGGCTGACCGCAACGGCGGGCACGGACAAAATGACGACATGGGTCACGGCCGGCTCCAACCGCGTCTATGCGCAAGTGGAAGGCGACTTCACCTACCAGAACTGGATCAACGCACTCAAGACAGGCAACACATTCGTAACGAACAGTCCGCTGCTGAGCCTGACGGTGAACGGCAAGCCTCCGGGCGCCAATCTGCAGATCTCTTCGCGCAAGACGAAGGTTCTAGAAATCGCCGCCACGGTGCAATCCCAACTCCCCATCCACCGCCTGGAAATCGTGGCTAACGGGGAGGTGATCGCGCAAGCTACACCCAGCGGCCGGCGGAATCAGGCCCGGATCCAACTCACGCACCTGCTGCGGCAGAGTTGCTGGATTGCCGCACGTGCTTACGAAGACATCGATCCGTACCGCAAAAGAGGGCTTGATTTCACCAAGATCCACAACACCGAAGGCACGCTGCACGGCACGATCTACGGCACGCGGCGCCCGGAAACTGTGTTCGCACACAGCTCTCCTGTTTATGTGGTGCGGGACGGTGCGCCCATCCGCAGTTGGGATGATGCGCAATACTATGTGCGCTACCTGGACAGGGCGATTGCGTGGCTGCGTACCGATGCCAACTTCGCCAAGCCCGCTGACCGTGAAGCCTCCATCGAAGCTTTTCGGAAAGGCAAAGCCATCTACGAGCGGCGCGCAGCAGAGGCCCGTGCCCAGCGCGACGCCGCTGCCCGCTGAGACTCGTGACATGCAAGCCGTTTCGCCGGCGTTGAGCTATACTCATGGGCGTCATTTGCTCAGGAGGGATTTCTTATGACGATGCGGATCTTAGTAGTGCTGTGCCTGATGGCTTCGGCATTGTTTGCCAAGCAGGATCTCACGGGTGTGTGGAACATGGTGGCGGAGAAGAGTGATTTCGGGCAGGTGCCGGCGCCATCGAAGATTGAGCGGACGATCGCTCATAAGGATCCGAGCATGCTGGTGAAGACGGTGCAGGCGGGGCAGCAGGGGGAAATTACTTCTGAGTACAAGTACACGACCGATGGGCAGGAGTTCACGCAAACCACTCGCTTCGGCGAATTGAAGGGCACGGCGGTGTGGGAGGGCGAAGAACTGGTGGTGAAGACGAAGCGGCAGGTGCAAGGCGCGGACATCAGTACGGTGGAGCGCTGGGCGCTGGGGGACGGTGGGAAATCCCTGACGGTGAGCGCGCAGATTACTACGCCGAATGGCGAGTTCAAATACAAAATCTATTTCGAGAAGAAGTGAAAGGGGTCGATTGAGTCATGCTGCGGAAGCATTTCTTTGTCGCGGCGGTAGCCGCTGTGTGTCTGATGCTGGCATCGCCGGCCATGGCGAAGCAGGATTTTTCCGGGACGTGGAAGATCGTTCTGGATAAGAGCGATTTCGGGCCGATGCCGGCACCGGAGAAGGTGGAGCAGGTTGTCGAGCAAAAGGAGAACGACCTGAAGGTGAACTGGACGTCGGTGAGCCAGCAGGGCGAGATGAAGCTTGAGTTGAACTACAGCACGGAGAAGGAGACCACCAATACGTTCCGCAACGCTCCGATGAAGAGCACGGCGAAGTGGGAAGGCGAGACCCTGGTTGTGGTATCGAAGTTGGAAGTGCAGGGTAACGAAATCGTCATTCAAGATACCTGGTCGCTTTCGGACGAAGGCAAGACGCTGACCATGGATCGCAAGCTGAATACGCCGCAGGGCGATATCGAGATGAAGCAAGTGTTCACGAAGCAGTAAGGGTCTGTCATAATCAATGCGTATGCGTAAAGATTGGGTTTCGAAGCGCGCGAACGATCCGGTTCGCACTCAGATGTACTATGCGCGAAAGGGCATCGTGACCGAGGAGATGCTCTACGTTGCGAAGCGGGAGCAACTGGATGCGGAAACCGTACGGAGCGAAGTGGCCCGTGGACGGATGATCATTCCGGCCAATGTGAATCACACCAATCTGGAGCCGATGGCGATCGGTGTCGCGGCGAAGTGCAAGATCAATGCGAATATCGGCAATTCGTCGACGACGTCGGATGTGGCGGGTGAACTGGACAAGTTGCAGTATGCGGTGAAGTACGGGGCCGATACGGTGATGGATCTGTCGACGGGCGGAGACATTCCGAAGATCCGGAAGGCGATCATCGCGGATTCACCGGTGCCGATCGGGACTGTGCCGATTTATGAGGCTCTGTCGCGGGTGCGGCGGGTGGAGGATCTGACAGCGGAAGTGATGCTGGAGGTGATTGAGGAGCAGGCCGAGCAGGGTGTGGATTATATGACCATCCATGCCGGGGTGCTGATTCAATACGTCCCGTTGACGACGAAGCGGATTACGGGAATTGTGAGCCGCGGGGGATCGATTCTGGCGGAGTGGATGGTGAAGAATCACCGGCAGAATTTCCTGTACGAGCGGTTCGAGGACATCTGCAAGATTTTCCAGAAGCACGATGTGAGCTTTTCGCTGGGCGATGGGCTGCGGCCGGGATCGCTGGCGGACGCGAGCGATGAGGCGCAGTTTGCGGAATTGAAGACGCTGGGCGAGTTGACGCGCATTGCCTGGAAGCATGATGTGCAGGTGATGATCGAGGGTCCGGGGCATGTGCCGATGGATCAGATTCAGCTTCAGGTGGAGAAGGAGAAGGAGCTTTGTTACGAGGCTCCGTTCTACACGCTAGGGCCGCTGGTGACGGATTTCGCTCCGGGGTATGACCACATTACGTCGGCGATCGGGGCGGCGATGATCGGCTGGTATGGCGCTTCGATGCTTTGCTACGTGACTCCGAAGGAGCACCTGGGACTGCCGAATCGTGAAGACGTGAAGCAGGGGATCATTGCTTATAAGATTGCGGCGCATGCGGCGGATGTGGCGCGGCACAGGCCTGGGGCTCGGGACCGGGATGATGAGCTGTCACGGGCTCGGTACAAGTTCGATTGGCGGCGGCAGTTTGAGCTGGCGCTCGATCCGGAGACGGCGCAGGCGATGCACGATGAGACGCTACCGCAGGAAGGCTTCAAGGATGCGCACTTCTGCTCGATGTGCGGACCGAAGTTCTGCTCGATGAATATTTCGGCGAAAGTGGAGAGCTTCACGATGGAAGAGGCATCCGCGGTGTTGGAGGGCAAGACCGAAGGCCTGGTGCAACTGGCCGGCACGCAGGGTGACTGATGCTGGTCATCGACACGCACGCCCATATCTACGCGCCGGACGAGAAGAAGTATCCTCCGATTGAGAAACCGTACCGGCCTCCCGCGGGGAAGGGCTCACTGGAGCACCTGTGGGAGTCGGTGCGGGCTAATGGTGTTGAGCGGGCGTGTCTGATTCAGACGAGCACGTTCTATCGTTTCGACAACCGGTATATCTGCGATTCGGCGGCGGCGAATAAGAGCTGGACAGCGGGCGTGTGTACGCTGGATCCGGATGATACGCGGAGTCCTGGGTTGCTGAAGGGGTTTGCGGAGAAGTACGGGCTGCGGGGGATGCGGAGTATTCCGGCTCGCGATGGAAGGTTGGATCATCCGGGTGTGCGGGCGCTGTGGAAGACGGCGACGGATGGCGGGTTGGTGATCAATGTTCTGGTTGGGCGGGAGAAGGTGGGGGAGTTGGAGAGAATGCTGGGCGAGTTTCCGAAGCTGCGGGTGGTGCTGGATCATTGCCTGAATCTGAAGGTTGGGCCGCAGATGGAGACGATTCTGGCGGATGTGCTGCGGTTGGCGCGGTTCAAGAATCTGCATGCGAAGCTGACGTTTCTGCCGACGGGGAGCGCGACGGGTTATCCGTGCGCGGATTTGCATGGGGCTTGTATGAAGGTGGTGCAGGCGTATGGGCCCGAACGGTGTGTTTGGGGGAGTGATTTTCCTTGCGAGTTGTGGACGCCCAAGGTGACGTATGCGGAGCATCTGCGGATCTTTCAGAAGGATTTGCCGTT
>CALFYN010001080.1 GCA_937952345.1 uncultured Acidobacteriota bacterium | reverse complement strand
TGCGTTTGTGGACGTTGAACAGCGCCTACATCGCCTTCGAGGAAGATCGCAAAGGTTCCATTGAACCGGGCAAACTTGCGGATATGGTGGTGATCTCCGACGATTTCCTCCACTGCCCGTTGGACAAGCTGAAGGACATCGAGGCACTCATCACCGTCGTCGATGGCCGCGAGGTCTTCCGCCGTTAGCGCTTTGCCACCGGGATCACCCACCGCAAAGCCGAATGCGTATCGGAGAATCCCACGACCTTCGTGTCCACCAGTCCTGCCGCCTTGCACGCCGTCATCACGTCGCTTTGCGTGATGTGCTTCTGGCCTTTCGGATACACGGTCCAAATCGCGCCTGCCGGCTGAATGCAGTTCACTAATCTCGCAACTCGTGCCAAACCTTCTTTCGCCTCCACACCAAAGAAGATAATGTCCGATTGGTTCCGGATGCGGCCATCGGCGAACTCCGGCACGCGCCCTTTCAACTCATCCCGAAACGCTGCATCGTCCACTCCCAGGACAACGACACGCATCCCCTCTTTCACTCCCAGTTTGTCCAGACGCCCCCGTGCCTTGCCCTCGCAGGAAATGCCGCTGTGTGATGCCAGACAGTTCGCTTCCAGCCCCATGTTGATATGGCATCATCGTCTCATGAATCCCTTCCACGTGGTCAAGACATCCTGGAAACCCGGTGAAACCCGGGAAGTGGAAGCTTCGCGCATCGAGCGGCAAATCAACCTCGAATACGACTCCTACCGCCGCGTCTATATCGCCGACGGCCACGAATGGATCATCGTCGGACAAGTGGCCCGCGAAGGCGGCAAGAAGTTCTACATCCTCGAATGCACGGAGTGAACTGCCGTCAGTACAAAGCAATCGGCCGCATCGCAAATCCCGCCGCCGCGCCCTTGTAGCGATTCGTCACCGCCACATACACGAAGCGGTACGCCTTGTCCCTTGCCAATCCTTCCAGATGGTGAAATTCCCCGATATGTACGCCCTGATCCACCAATAAATATCCATGCACAGCGTTCGGCACGTCACCGGGATTCGAACCTACTTCCAAGCCACTGGTGTCGGATCCGATCATCACCGCGCCCTTCTGTTCCACCAGCCACTTCGCCGCCGCCAGTGTAATGCCCGCTGAATCATGCTGCGCGATCTTGGCGTGATTCTCACCGGCCGCGCCCCAATACCGCAATGTGCCGGTCCGGATCATAACGATGTCGCCCGGTTCCACATCCACCTTCTGAAATGCCAGCGTACCCTGCAGATCCTTCACGCCGATGGCATAGTTCGACGGCAGCGCTTCCATCTTCTTGAACGAAGCAACGTCGATCAGAACGGCGCGCCCGATCACTGGTGGAATGGTGTCGGCGTCCGCTTTCATCAACCCAAAATCCCCGCCAAACGCCGATTCCTTGAACCCGTTGTACCAATGATTATCGGCGCCCTTGGTGATATGTCCCAGCCCATCGATTTGCGTGCCCAGATTATCCGACGTGAAGATCGCCGCACTGTGAAACGCCATCTGCTCGCGATGCCCCACGAACGCCCCGATGTCCTTCTGCCGCTTCACACCCTCCGGGCTGCGATAGCTGACAATCTCCGTTGCCGAATGCCCCGGCCACTTGTAAGACCGGTTATCCAGAGGCACGCCCAAATCGTATGTCTTCCCCATCTTCACGCTCTGCAGAGCCTTCAAGATCAGGGCCGGAGTGTTGATCGCGTTGAGCGCGCCTACCTCATCGTTCGGGCCGTAGACCCATCCGTAGCCTTTCCCCTTCACCCAACCTCGCGGCGTCTGCGCCGGAAGCATCATGGCAAACAGCATCAGCAAGCACGTCAATCGCATTCGTCGATTATGCATCAGTTGCTATCGTAACGGGGTAATGGATCTGGCCGAGTTTAATTACGAATTGCCCGAAGAGCGCATCGCGCAGCAGCCGCTCGAAGACCGCGCCGCGTCGCGCATGCTGGTGGTGAACCGCCGCGAAGGCCGCTGGGAAGATCGCATGTTTCGTGAGCTCCCCACCTTTCTTCACCCGCGCGATGTGCTCGTCCTCAACGATTCGAAGGTGTTGCCCGCACGTCTCTACGGCCACCGTCAGGGCTTCACCGGCCACGTGGAAGTCCTGCTCGTGCGCGCCATCAGCGACGACCAACTCACCTGGCTTACCCTCGCCCGGCCCGGGCGCAAGCTGCGATCGAAGGACCGCATCTGGTTCTCCGATCGTCTGGAAGCCGAAATCCTCGGCCGCGGCGAACATGGCGAACGCACCATCCGCTTCCATGTCCAGGGCGACGTCTTCGATGCCATCGCCGAAGTGGGCCACATGCCGCTGCCGCCCTACATACATCGAGCCGACACGCCCATTGATGTATCCCGCTACCAGACTGTCTTCGCCCGGGAGACAGGCTCTGTGGCCGCGCCCACCGCAGGCCTGCACTTCACCAGCGAAGTCCTCGATGCGTGTCTGGCGCGCGGCGCGAGCATGGAGCGAGTGACACTGCACGTCGGGCTGGGAACTTTCCAGCCCCTGCACACGAACATCGTCGAACAGGTAAAGCTGCATTCCGAGCGCTACGCTGTCGCACCCGATGCCGCTAGCCGGATTGCCGCCGCCGAGCGAGTCATCGCCGCCGGCACCACCAGCGTGCGCACCATCGAAACCATCGCCGCCACCGGCAAGCTGCAAGGCGAAACCGACCTCTTCATCTATCCCGGCTATCAATTCCGCCGCGTGAACGCCATGCTCACCAATTTCCACCTGCCGCAATCGAGCCTGCTTGTTCTCGTCTGTGCCTTCGGCGGAAAGGAACTGATCCTCGAAGCCTACCGTCATGCCGTCCGCGAGCAGTACCGTTTCTATTCCTACGGCGACTGCATGCTAATCGTGTAAATTTGAGTCATGGCCTTTCCTGTTGAGCGGCCGCGCCGATTGCGCGCCACCGCCGAGATCCGCAGCCTCGTTCGCGAAACCGAACTGAACCCCGGCGATTGCATCCTGCCTCTTTTCATCTGCCCCGGCGAAGAGGTGAAGCGCGAAATCAGTTCCATGCCCGGCAATTACCAAATGTCCATCGACGTTGCCGTGCGCGAATGCGAGCAATTGGTTGCGTTGGGCGTCGGCGGCATCATCCTCTTCGGGATTCCGGCCTCCAAGGACGAAATGGCCTCGGGCGGCTACGACGAGCACGGCATTGTTCAGGAAGCGGTCCGCGCCATCAAACGCGCCGAGCCGAAACTGCTCGTCATCACGGACGTTTGTAACTGCGAATATACCAGCCACGGCCATTGCGGCAAGATCGTCGATGGCGACGTCGACAACGACGCCTCACTCGAATGGTTGACGAAGTCCGCCGTCACCCATGCCCGCGCCGGCGCCGATATCGTCGCGCCTTCCGACATGATGGACGGACGTGTGGCGGCCATTCGCAAGGGCCTCGATGAAGCGGGCTTCCCCAAAGTGCCCATCCTCAGCTACGCCGCCAAATACGCATCCGCTTTCTACGGTCCGTTTCGCGAAGCCGCCGAATCCGCGCCGCAATTCGGGGACCGCCGCAGCTATCAGATGGATCCGGCCAACGGCCGCGAAGCGATGCGCGAAATCGCGCTCGATATCTCCGAAGGCGCGGACATGATCATGGTCAAGCCCGCCGGCCCATACCTCGATATCATCCGCATGGCCCGCGACCGCTTCGACGTGCCGCTTGCCGCCTATCAGGTCAGCGGCGAGTTCAGCATGATCATGGCTGCCGCCCGCAACGGGTGGATCGACCTCGACCGTGCCATTCTCGAATCACTCACCTCCATCCGCCGCGCCGGCGCCGATTTCGTCCTCACCTACTTCGCCAAGGACGTGGCACGCCTGCTCGGTTAGGCGGTAAAATGGATGGTTCCCGACATCATGTCTAGCAATGCAATGGCCGCTTCCAGCGGCGAACGTGAAAAGCTGCGGGCGGAACGCAAGCTGCGGCTCATACAAAACGAAGAGGCTGGTGAAGCGATCGAGTTCGCGCCCACCGCCGTCTACGGTTTCACCTACTCCCCCGGTACCGATGGCGTGCCCATCTTCCCGAATCATACTTTCCAGATCTTCGAGGTGCACAAACTCGGCGACGGCTCCGTCCACTACGTGGGATACATGACCGAGGAGGACGCCAACGCGCTCAACTCCGCCACCGACACCGTCGATCTGAAGCTCTACCCGGAGCCCTTCGATAAGGCCCAGCGCTTCGTCAGCGTGCCCAAAGATACCATCATCCGCTCGCGTCCCGTTTCCCGCGAGCACGGCAACTGGTTTCCCTTCACCGCTGTTCCGCGCTAATGGCTGCCGGTATGCGGGCCGATGTAACCATCGCCGGAGCAGGTGTTTTCGGCGCGTGGACGGCCTGGCATCTTCATCACGCCGGATTGCGTGTCCGCCTGGTCGATGCCTACGGGCCCGCCAATAGCCGTGCTTCCTCGGGCGGCGAGTCGCGCATCATCCGCATGGGCTATGGCGCCCGCGAACACTACACCCGGTGGTCCATCCGATCTTTCCCGCTGTGGCGCGAACTCTCCACGTTAACCGGCGAGGAAATCTTCGTTCCTTGCGGCACGCTGTGGCTGCATCTTCAGCACGACTCCTTCGCCGCCCAAACACTCGACGCCTTCGCAGCCCACGGCGTGGAGCACGATGTCCTTGGGCCGCACGATCTCGCGCAACGCTTTCCA
Source organism: uncultured Acidobacteriota bacterium (assembly GCA_937952345.1). Classification (GTDB taxonomy): domain Bacteria; phylum Acidobacteriota; class Terriglobia; order Bryobacterales; family Bryobacteraceae; genus CADEFT01. The sequence continues at coordinate 1,649 of CALFYN010001080.1, read as the reverse complement.
CAGATCGCGAACCCGCCGTCCGTGCGCGCCATATACGAACCCCATGCCGGAGCCTTGCTCGCACGCCGCGCCGTGCAGGCATTGGTGCGCTGGCTGGTGGCCAACGGAGTGCAATACGAGCAGCGGCACATCGCATCGGATGAGCTGCTCGACGGCGTCGTGGTTTATGCCTGCGGACCCTGGCTGCCACGGCTCTTCCCCCATCTGCTGGGCACGCGCATTGTGCCCACGCGTCAGGAAGTGATGTTCTTCGGAGTGCCCGCCGGCATCGCCGATTTCGGCCCTGAAAAGATGCCGTGCTGGGTGGACGCCGGCAGCCAGTATTACGGCATTCCCGATCTTGAGTCGCGCGGATTCAAAATCGCCCACGACGTGCGAGGGCCCGCCATCAATCCGGACATCGAGCCCCGCACCGTCAGCGCCGAATCCGTGGAAACCGTAAGAGCCTACCTCGCCGAACGCTTCCCCGCGCTGGCCCATGCGCCTCTGGTCGAAACCCGTGTGTGCCAGTACGAGAACACGTCGAACGGCGATTACCTCCTCGACCGCCATCCGGAAAAGGATAACGTATGGCTGGCCGGTGGAGGCTCCGGACATGGCTTCAAGCACGGTCCCATGGTGGGGAAATACCTCGCCGGACAGATCCTCGGAAGCATGCCTGTCGATGTACGATTCACCCTCCGCACGAAACTCGACTGTACGGCAGGCGCGGCCAGCTCCAGCCTCTAGCTGAAGAGCCCGCTCAATTCTTTATGCGCGCTCGGAAACTCCTTCATCGCCGTGCCCATCGCTTTGTTGGCGACGGCCATATACAGATCTCCGATTGTGCCCGTCGTGCGCGTGTGATGCCCCGTGACCAGCCCGCCTGCATGCCCCGCCAGGATCACGCTGAGTCCGTTGTTCTTGTGATCGTTGGCTTCGGCATGTTCATGCACGAAAACGAGTGAGGTGCGGTCCAGCAGGTTGCCGTCGCCTTCCGGCGTGGCCTTCAGCCGCCCCAGCAGCCACGCGAATTCTTCCACGTGCCAGCGGCAAATATCGCGCATGATGCGCTGCCCGTCGAGCGTATCCGCCCCCGGCGCCTTCCCGTCGCGATGCGTGTAATCGTGATGCCGGGCCGCCGTATAGCCAAGCCAGGGGAATCGAGTCAATCCTTGGCACTTCGTCAGCATGTAGCTGGCAACGCGGGTCTGCCCCGATGCAAACGCGTGAACGAGCAGTTCGCTTTGCAGCTTTGCGATGCGCGGCCAATCCTTCATGTCTCCGTCGAATTCCGGCGGATCCACTTTCCGGTAGTTCGGCGGCAAACTCGCAATCGAGCGCTCGACATCGCGCACGCTGGCCAGATGCTCTTCCAGCCGGTTGCGATCTTCCGCGCCCAGCGACTTGCGCAGCGCCGCGGCATCTTCCTGCACCGCATCCAGTACCGATTTCTTACGGTTCACCCATCCCAGGTCGCGCGCGCCGAATAGCCGGTCAAACAGCTTGTGCGGCAGCATCTCCGGCGGCAGCGCTCTGTCGTATCCGGCCCAACTCATGTTCCGCTGCACGCTCTCACCGAACGATTCCTGCGAAACGCCGACCTGCAGGGAGCGGAAGCGCGAATCGCCGCCGACCTTCGCGGCAACGTGCTGATCGATGGACGCGCC
>CALFYN010001079.1 GCA_937952345.1 uncultured Acidobacteriota bacterium | reverse complement strand
CTGCGGCCCATAGTGGCCGAAGTCCGCCGGCCACCAGTCCTGCGAATCCGTCATCAGCGCGACGAGATCCTTCTTGAGTGCCTTGTAGTCCAGGCGCTTGAATTCCTTGGCGTAGTCGAAGCCACCACCCATCGGGTCGGACTTCGCGGAATGTTGGTGCAGCACTTCCAGCCGCAGTTGATTCGGCCACCAGTCGCGATTGGTTTGGCCGACGCCGGCGACATGGCTGAAGGGGCACTTCGCTTCATTGGACATGAGATCTGTAATCCTCCTCTTTGCGAAACGGCTTGCGCACAGCAGACTCTTGTTCTTGGCTGGCTTCTCGATCCAAGTCATAGCACATCCAGGGTTGCTAAGATCGTCCTACATGAGACGTCGCGATTTCCTCGCCACCGGCGCGTTCTTCGCCGCCGGCTCCGGAGTAAGCATGGCCGCATCCATCAAACCCAAAGCACTGCGCGAAGGCGACACCGTCGGCCTCATCACACCATCCACTTCCGTCTCCGATCCCGACCGCCTTCTCCTAGCCGAACGCACCCTCCGCTACTTCAACCTCAAACCCAAGTTCGGCCGCAATGTGAAGAAGAAGGAAGGCTACGTCGGCGGCAGCGTCGAAGAGCGCGTCTCCGACCTCCACGACATGTTCCGCGACCCCGAAGTGCAAGCCCTCTTCTGCATCCGAGGCGGTTTCGGCTCCGCCCACCTGCTCGACGCCATCGACTACAACCTCATCGCCCGTAATCCCAAAATCCTCCTCGGCTATAGCGACATCACCGCCCTACACCTCGCCATCCACCGCAAAACAGGCCTCGTCACCTTCCACGGACCCGTCGTCCTCTCCCGCTTCTCCGCCTACACCCAGGAACATTTCCGCAAAGCCGTGTTTCAAACAAAACCGCTCGGAATGTTGACCAACCCGCCCGACTCCGACCCCCTCCGTCCCTCCCACCTCATGCGCACCGTGCGCCCCGGCAAGGCCCGCGGCCCGCTCGTCGGCGGCAACCTCACCCTCATCAGCACCACCCTCGGCACGCCCTACGAAATCGACACCAAGGGCAAAATCGTCTTCATCGAGGATGTCGATGAGCAGCCCTACAGCGTCGACCGCATGCTCACCCATCTGAAGCTCGCCGGCAAGCTCGATCAGGCCGCCGGCATCGTCTTCGGCGAATGCGCCGATTGCCGCCCCCGCGATTTCAAGCCCTCCTTCGATTCCACATTCACCACCGCCGAAGTCGTCGACCGCATCCTCGGCAAGCTCTCCATCCCCGTCTTCACCGGCCTCACCATCGGCCACACCGACGATCAACTCACCCTCCCCCTCGGCGTCATGGCCACCCTCGACGCCGATGAAAAGAAACTCCTCGTCGAAGAAGCCGCCTCTGTACAATAGCGTGTAATGCCCGTCATTCTCGCTCTGCTCCTCACAGCCGCCCTGTGCTCGGCCGCCGATGAGTCCGGCTTCCGCAAGCACATCCAGCCCTTTGTCGCCAAACACTGCGCCATGTGCCACAACGCCAAAGCGAAACTCGGCAACCTCGACCTCCAGCGCTTCAACTCCGCCCAAAAACTCCTCGAAGAGCAGGACGTGTGGGACAAAGTCGCCGCCAAAATCGCTTCCGGCGAGATGCCCCCCAAGGGCCGCCCCGCGCCCGCGAAGAAAGAGGCCGATGCGCTCCGCAACTGGCTCGCCGCCGAATACGCCCGCTTCGACAAGCGCCCCGATCACGACCCCGGCCGTGTCACCGCGCGCCGCCTCAATCGCGCCGAATACAACAACACCATCCGCGACCTCACCGGCCTCGATCTCAGGCCCGCCTCCGCTTTCCCACCCGACGATTCCGGCTACGGCTTCGACAACATCGGCGATGTGCTCTCCCTGTCCCCGGCGCTCATGGAAAAATACCTCAACGCCGCAACGCAAGTGACGCGAGCCGCCATCGCCACCCCGCGCGAATACAAGGAAATGAACGACCGTTACCGCGTCGATCGCATTCCCCAATCCGGCCCTCCCGGTTCCATCGAAGTGAAGCATGCCTTCCCCGTCGAAGCCGATTACACCATCCGCATCGCCATGGCCGGCCGCCGCGTCACCCCCGAAGAGGCGCTCCAGGTCATCGCTGAATCGGATGGCAAAACCGAAAAATTCGAAGCCAACACCCCGCCCAACCGTCCGCGCATTCTCGAATGGAAAATCCGCTCCCGCGCCGGCACACTGCCCATCAAAGCCTGGTTCGCCGATAGCGAAGGCAGGCCGTTCGACACCGAAAACAAGGTGCTGCTCGAATACATCGAAGTGCGCGGCCCCTACAACCCCGCGCCCTTCGCACCTCCCGCCAGTCATGCGCTGATCCTCGTCTGCGGCGAATGGCCCGGCAAATACGACGATGCCTGCATTCGTCAAATCGTCGAAACCTTCGCCCGCCGCGCCTTCCGCCGCCCCGTCACCGCCGCCGAAGTAGACAAGTATACCAGCATCGCACTCGCCGCCAAACAAGACGGCGAATCCCCCGAACAGGCCCTCCGCTTCGCTCTCCAGGGCATTCTCGTCTCCCCGCACTTCCTCTTCCGCATCGAGCGCGACACCAAACCCGGCGCCGCCCGCCCCGTCACCAACTTCGAACTCGCCTCCCGCCTCTCCTACTTCCTCTGGTCCAGCATGCCCGACCAGGCGTTATTCGAAGCCGCGCAAAACGGAGCCCTCGCCAAACCCGCCGGCATCCAGCAGGAAGCCGCGCGCATGATCGCCGATGCGAAGTTCGCCTCCTTCATCGACAATTTCACCGGCCAGTGGCTCGAACTGCGCAACCTCGATGAAGTCAAACCCACGCCCGAAAAATTCCCGCAGTTCGACGCCGCCCTCCGCGAAGCGATGAAACAGGAAACGCAGCTCTTCTTCGCCTCGCTCATCCGCGACAACGGCAGCATCCTCGATCTCATCGATGCGCCCTACACGTTCCTCAATGAGCGTCTCGCCCGCCACTACGGCATTGCCGGAGTCGAAGGCAGCGAGTTCCGCCGCGTCACCCTCGATACGCCACAGCGCGGCGGCGTCCTCACTCACGCCAGCATCCTCACCGTGTCCAGCTATCCCAACCGCACGTCGCCCGTCATCCGAGGCAAGTTCCTGCTCGAAAACTTCCTCAACGCACCGCCGCCTCCGCCGCCGCCCAACGTGCCCAGCCTCGAGGAATCCGCCGGTGGCATGGGCGGCACCCTCCGCCAGCAGATGGAAAAGCATCGCACTAACGCCGTCTGCGCCTCCTGCCATCAGCGCATGGACACGCTCGGCTTCGGCCTCGAAAACTACGACGCCATCGGCGCATGGCGCGACCAGGAAGGCGGCGTCCGCATTGACCCCTCCGGCGCACTCCCCGGCGGCCGCAAGTTTCAGTCCCCCGCCGAACTCAAGACCATCCTCAAAGCCGAGAAAGACGCCTTCGCCCAATGCGTCGCCGAAAAGATGCTCACCTACGCCTTGGGCCGCGGCCTCGAACGCAATGACCGCACCTTCATCCGCCAGATCGTCCGCACCGTCGCCGCCGATGGCTACCGCATGCAAAGCCTCATTCACGCCATCGTCAACAGCGCGCCCTTCCGCATGCGCCGCGCCGAACCGAGGCATGATACAGTAGCCAACATCGGGAATTGACATTCATGACCCCACGACATTTGCCACGAAGAACGTTTTTGCGCGGCATCGGCGCATCCATCGGACTTCCTTTCCTCGACGCCATGACGCCCGCCTTCGCCGCGCCCGCGAAAGCCGCCGGCAAGCCCCCCACGCGCATGGCCTTCGTCTACGTCCCGAACGGCATTGTCATGCCCGAATGGACTCCCACGGAAGAAGGCAGGGAGTTCTCCTTCCGCCGCACCATGGAGCCCATGGCGCCCTTCAAAGACAAGCTCCTCGTGCTGAGCGGCCTCACCCACAACGGCGGCCGCGCCCTCGGCGATGGCCCCGGCGATCATGCCCGCGCCGCCTCCAGTTTCCTCACCGGCATGCATCCCCGCAAAACCGCGGGAGCAGATATTAAGATTGGCATCTCCGTGGATCAGGCTGCCGCCCAAGCCGTCGGCTCAGCCACCCGTTTCGCCTCCCTCGAACTCGGCCTCGAAGACGGCCGCCTCGTCGGAAGCTGCGACTCCGGCTATAGCTGCGCCTATTCGAACAACCTCGCATGGCGCACCGAAAATTCCCCCCTGCCGCCCGAAATCAATCCCCGCCTAGTTTTCGAGCGCCTCTTCGGTGCCGGCGATGAAGTCGAAGACGCCGCCACCCGCGCACGCCGCCTCAAATATCAGAAAAGCATCCTCGACACCGTGAGCGATGAGACCGCCTCGCTGCAGTCCGCGCTCGGAGCCACCGATCGCCGCAAGCTCGATGAATACCTCCACTCCGTGCGCGAAATCGAAAAGCGCATCGAAACCGCCGAGCGCGATTCGAAGGAACTCACGCCCCCCTTCGCCAAGCCCAACGGTGCGCCCTTCGATTACGCCGAACACGCCCGCCTCATGTACGACCTCATGACCGTGGCCTTCCAGACCGACTCCACGCGCATCATCACCTTCATGATGGGCCGCGAAGGCAGTTCCCGCGCCTACCGCGAAATCGGCATCTCCGACGCCCATCATCCGCTCACCCATCACCGCGGCAACGAAGAGATGATCGAGAAAGTGCGCCAGATCAATCGCTATCACGTCGAGCAGTTCGCCTACTGGATCGACAAGCTCAGCAAGACTCCCGATGGCGACGGCACGCTCCTCGATTCCGCCATGGTCATCTACGGCAGCGGACTCGCCGACGGCAATCGCCACACGCATCACGATCTCCCCGTCCTGCTCGCCGGCGCGGCCAACGGCAAAATCAAGCCCGGCCGCCACGTGAAGTATCCCGTCGAAACCCCGATGGCCAATCTCTTCATGGCCATGCTCGACAAGATGGGGGTCACTGCCGAACAGCTCGGCGACAGCAACGGCAAACTCGGATATCTCGGGGAACTCTAACCCCGCAAGGAACACGCATGGATTTTCTCGAATACCTGAAGAGCGTCGATACGCCCACGCTCTGCAATGCCATTGAACTATTGAAGGTCCGCAAGGATCACGAAGGCTTCACGCCGCTGGAGATTCGCTGCCTCTTCCCCGAATTGGGCCGTATGATTGGCCATGCCGTCACCGCCCAGGTGGAGACATACACGTCGATGGAGAAGCGCGACAACCGTCTCTTCCTCGATCTCTATTCCCTCCTCGAAAAGGGACCCAAACCCGGAGTCATCGTCCTGCAGGAAGTCGGCGGCCACGGCAACTACGCCGCCCACGCCGGCGAAGTGATGTCGAGCATCTTTCATCGCCTCGGCGCGGTCGGCCTGGTGAGCGATTGTGGAGTCCGCGACATCCCCGAAGTGCGCCGCCTCGGCTTCCACTACTTCGCCCGAGGCACCGTCGCCAGCCACGCCAACTTCCGCATCGTACGCGTTGGTGTGCCGGTGCAGATCATGGGCCTCGTCATCAAGACCGGAGATCTGCTCCACGGCGATGAGAACGGCCTCGCCCTCGTCCCCGACGAAAAGCGCGAGTTGATCCCTGAGATGGTAGACCGCATCCGCGCCCGCGAAGGCAAGCTCCTCGACTACGTCCGCGGCGAAGCCTTCACCCTCGATGGGCTCCGCGGCCACATCCTCGAATAAGGTTTTGTAGCGGAACCGTAGCCGCTTGTTCTAAAATAAGAATTCCCACCTGAGGGCGCGTAGCTCAGTTGGTTAGAGCGCCTGCTTCACACGCAGGAGGTCACAGGTTCGAGTCCTGTCGCGCCCACCATTCAAAACAAAGAACTTAGCAGATTAGTTGATTGGGCGTTTTGGATCCACTTGTAGGGATTCTTGTAGGGGCCCGTCGGACTTCGCAGACGGCTTGGGTGAAAGAGACATCGACTCGACCGCTTCCCGCTTCGCTTTCATGCGGATGTGGCTATACCGTTGAAGCATCGTCCGGCTCATGTGCCCGGCCAGTTCCAGCATGGTGGATTCAGGCGTGCCCGCCTCGGCCATCTTCGTCAGTGCGGTATGCCGAAGGTCGTGAAACCGGCAGGACACGCCCGCAGCTTCGCGCACGGCTTCCCATGAAGTCTTGATCGTCGTAGCGGGTCGTTCCGGATCGATGGGCTTTACCCGGCTGGAGAACGGGAACAGGTACCAATCCGGGCGCGCTTCTTTGAACTTGTCGATGAACCATGACCGGTGCATATCGAGTGTGGCGTACAAATCCTGGTTCATCGGAATCACACGGCGTCCGGCGTCCGTCTTCGCCTTCCCAATAACGATCGAGCGGTCCTTCAGGTCGATGTTTTCCCAGCG
>CALFYN010001078.1 GCA_937952345.1 uncultured Acidobacteriota bacterium | reverse complement strand
CCCGTCAGCATCGATGCCACACCGCTCCCCGCCGTCAGCGAGGCCCGCAGCGGGTCCGGTCCCTGCGTCTGCCCAAGCCCGAAACTGTAACTCCCCGATGGTGCCCCTCCCTGGAACGGTGTCTGATTATACAGCCGGATGTCCGCGCCATACGTGAACGTGTGCCGCCCATGGTATTCCGTTTGTTCCGCCACCAACGTGTAAATGTCGTTGCCGCGCAAAATACGGTCGCCGCTGGGAGCGCCCAACCCTGTGAAATTCGCAATACCAATCGTCGGATACACCTGCTCCTGCACTGCCGCCGCCACATTCGCCGAAAAGCCGATATCCGTCAGACTCACCTGCCCCGCCGACCGCGGCACCCGGCCTTCGAACCTTCTGACCGCCCCCAGCCGCAAATTCAGAATCCGCGACGCCGATAGCGTCGACGTCATGTTCACCACCCCTGTCAACGCCCGGCTCGTCGTTGTCCCCACCACCGTATCGGCAATGTTGTTGAATGGGCCCGTTTGACCCGTGTCGCCCACGTTCCGGCTGATCCGCCCGAAAATGTTGTGCTTATCCGAGAACCGGTGGTCGATCCGGAACGACCATTGGTCCGAATCCACAAAGCTCGCCGGATTCCACGAATAGTTGTTGATCAGCGCCGGTCCCAGCCCAGGTTGATTCGGGGCCGGCATGAACTCCAGCAACCGGCGTCCCACCCGGCTTTGCTGCCCTTGCGGAATAATATTCCCCGGGAAAGGATCGCGCACGAATCCACCCGCCGGATTGGCGCGCGTCGTGAACGGATTGTACACAACCACCAGGTTGCCTTGCGCGTTGCGCCGTTGCGAGAAATCCCCACGCACCTCGGCTGGCGTGGGCACTGTCAGAATCCCCGCTCCGCCTCCAATATCCTCCCGGTGCCCCTGGTACTCCCCAAAGAAAAACGTTTTGTTCTGCACAATCGCCCCACCCGCCGAGCCTCCGAACATGTTGAAGTGAAACACCGGCCGTGCCTGTCCCCGCGCGTTCGAAAAGTAGTTGTTCGCGCGCATGCGGTCATTCCGGAAAAACCAGAACGCCGATCCATGCAGCTCATTCGTGCCGCCCTTCGTAATGACGTTGATCGCTCCCCCTCCACTGCGCCCGAACTGCGGCCCGAAACTGTTCGTCAACACCTTGAATTCCTGCGTTCCATCCGGTGTCGGAGCAATCGCGAAGTTGTTGTTCTCCGGCAGCATGATGGATACCCCGTCCACCAGATAGTCGTTCGTCCGGAATCGCCCCCCGTTGATCGAGATGTCCGACAGCACGAAGAGCGGCGCTCCGATATCGCCCGTCGATGCCGTGCTGCCGATGGCCCGCGGATTCACTTGCACCCCAGCGCTCAGTCCCACCAGATCGAAAATGTTTCTCCCGCGAATCGGGATCTCCTCGATCGCCCGCGTGTTCACCACCTGCCCCAGTGACGCCGACTCGGACTCGATCAACGGCGTCTCTTCACTCACCGTCAGACTCGTTGCCGTGTCCCCCACCTCCAGTTGAAAGTCAATGCGCAATCGCCCTTCCACCGCCAGGTTCAGCTTCTCACGCACCGAAGTCTTGAAGCCCGCTTTCGTGATCGCGACACGATATGTCCCCGGACGCAGGTAGTTAGCCTGATAGAATCCCGTGGCGTCGGTCGTGGTTCGCGCCGTCTGATTGGTCTCGACGTGCGTCACCTCCACGTTCGCGCCCGTGATCGCCGCACCGGAAGGATCCGTGACCGCGCCCAGAATCGCGCCCGTGATGTTTTGCGCGTGCACGCTGGTAAGCGAAAGCACGAGAGTAGAGAAGAGCAAACGGCACAGCATGGTGACCTCCCAGAAAACTGATACGACAGTTTGTATTGGTTAGTCTATGCCCCCTTGCGCTAAACTGTCAATGGATCTATGAAAACTGACGTGCCAGTTTTGAAGCGCAAACCCGCCGACTTCGCCGGTTCCGCCTACCGCCGCCTCTGCGATGCCATCCTCGACGGCCGGCTCACCCCAGGCACTCCACTCTCCCGCCGCGTCCTCGCCGCCGAGTTCGGCATGAGCACTGTTCCCGTCGGCGAAGCTCTCTTGCGACTCGAGGCCGAAGGGCTCGTCGAAAGCCGCCCTCGCGCCGGCAGCCGCGTCCGCATCCCCACCGCCAGCGAAATCCAAGGCAACTACGAACTCCGCGAAGCCCTCGAAACCCACTCCGCCCGCCTCTTCGCCGAACGCGCCACCGATGCCGACCGCCGCGGTTTGCTCGCCGCCGCCCAGAAGCTCGACAGCCAGTTCCGCGCCATGAAACAGAAACCCTATTCCGCCGTCCGTCACGCCCAGGCCGAGCGCCTCCACATGCGCTTCCACATGCTCGTCGCCGAAGCCGGCCGCTGCCAGGAGCTCGCCAATGCCATCGAACGCAGCCGCGTCCTCCTCTTCAACTGGCTCTTCACCATGTCCGCGGAGTTCGGCGAGTTGCCCGAAGGCTGGCATGGAACCCTCGCCCGTAAACTCGCCGCCGGTAGTCCGCGCGAAGCCGCCGAAGCCATGCGCCTCCACGTCCGCTACCGCAAAGAGGAAGTCATCGAAAAGCTCGCCGAATTAGCCGGCCGGGAGTCCGGCCGCATGGCTCGTGGCCCGCAGCGCCGCCCCAGCGGAGGCCCTCGCAAATGATGCCCTCCCGCCGCCAGTTCCTCGCTGCCGCACTCGCACCTCGCAGCCCCAACATCGTCCTCATTCTCGCCGACGACTTGGGATACGGCGACCTCGGCTGTTACGGCGCAACCCACAACGCCACCCCGCATCTCGACCGCCTCGCCCGTGATGCCGTCCGCTTGACGAATCATTACACCGCCTCCCCCGTCTGCTCCCCCGCCCGCGCCAGCCTCCTCACCGGACTCATGCCCGGCCGCACCGGAGTCACCGGCGTTCTTCGCGATCAGGATGACGAAACAGGCCTCGACCTGCGTCTCCCCACGCTCGCCACCACACTGCGGAGCAAAGGCTACACGACAGCCTTGATCGGAAAATGGCACCTCGGCATGAAAGGCGACTACCTCCCGCGCAAGCGCGGATTCGACTACTTCTGGGGCTTCCTCAACGGCACCATCGACTACTTCACACACATCTCCAAAGGCGGCGGCGCAACCGGCCAACCCACCACCTATGAGAACGAACAACCCATCCGCTGGAAAGGCTATTTCCCCGATCTCGCCACAACCAAAGCCGTCGAATTCATCGAAGCCAACACGGCGAAACCCTGGTTCCTCTATCTCCCCCTCGCCTTGCCTCACACTCCTCTCCAGGCCGCGCCCCAATGGAAGAAGGACGAACCCAACGCCGAATATCGCGGCATGCTCCGCTCCCTCGACGATACCGTCGGCAGCGTCCGCGCCGCCTTGGAACGCACCGCACAATGGGACCGCACCGTCATCATCTTCCTCTCCGATCATGGATGGGTCAAGAAGCGGTCCCCTTCCGAAGCGGGAAGCAACGGAGCCTTGCGCGGCGGCAAGTACGAGCTGTTCGAAGGCGGCATCCGCGTCCCCTGTCTCGTCCGCTGGCCCGGACTCACTGCACCCGGCAAAACCATCGATTCTCCATCCTGGTTCCCCGATTGGTATCCCACGCTCACCGGCGTCCCCACACGCGACGGCATCGACATCCAATCGCTGCTCCGCGGCGCCCGCCCCAATCCCAACCGCGAATTCTACTGGCGCTTCGAAGATAAGGCCGTGAAAACTCCCCTCAGCTTCGCCATCCGCCGCGGAAACTGGAAGCTCCTCCGCGTCGGCGCTGAACAATGGCTGTTCGACCTCGCATCCGACCCCGCCGAGCAGCGCGACACCCGCTCCGCCAATCCCCGCATCGCCGCCGATCTCGAACGCCGCCTCGCCCACCATTTCTAAAATCCCCCGATTCATCTCCCCGACACCGAATCGGCGTACCATGTCTACATGTACTCACCTCGGCATTCGCTCACCAAATGGCTGGTGGCGGCGCTGTTTGCCGGCATCTTCTGCCTCCGTGCCCTTTCCAGCTATCAGCAAAGCAATCCCCAAAACGATTTTCATTTCTCCCTCATCGGGGATCGCACCGGCGATGCGCAACCGCAAATCTTCGGCCGTGTATTGCGCGAAGTCGACATGCTGCGCCCCGACTTCATCGTCACCGTCGGTGACACCATCCAAGGTCATAAAGAAGACAAAATGGAGGCCGAATGGGCCGAGTTGCGCCCCCTCTGGAAGCGCTACAGCCGCTACCCCATTTACTTCACTCCCGGCAATCATGACATCTGGTCGAAATCCTCCGAAGAGCTGTACATCAAGGAAACAGGCAACAAGCCGTTCTACAGTTTCAATTTTCAGGACGCCCATTTCACCATCCTCGACAACAGCCGCACCCGCGACCTCAGCGACGAACAATTGAAATTCCTCGAGGACGATCTGAAAGCCAACGCCAACCGCAACCCCAAGTTCGTCGTCTTTCACAAGCCCTTCTGGATCACCGGCTTTAAGGAACCAGCCGAGATGCCGCTCCACAAGCTCGCCAAACAGTACGGAGTCCATCACGTCATCAGCGGCCACGGCCACCGCTTCGTCCGCATGGTCCGCGATGGCATCGCCTACATGGAAGTGGGCAGCTCCGGCGGCGGCATGAAAGGCAGCTTCATCCGCGGCGACGGATTCCGCGACGGTTGCTTCTATCATCACGTCTGGGGCCGCGTGAAGGGCGGCGATGTCACCTTCACCGTCAAGGAACTCGACGGCCAGTTCGGCGAAGGCCGCATGTTCAACGCCGCCGATTGGGATGAGAATGGTCCGAAGTTTGAAACCGCCGACCCGGCCTTGTCCTCCAAGCCTCAGACCTAATGCCGCGCACGCCTTGGGGCTGGGAGATCACTCCCGAAGAACTCCAATCCTGGATTCTCTTCGAAGACGAGAAACTCTTGGTCGTAAACAAGCCGGGCCTGGTGGTCTGCCATCCGTCCAAGCATGGCCCCCGCTCCAGCCTCATCGGAGCCTGCCGCGAATACCTCGGAGCCGCCAGGCTACATATGCCCTCGCGCCTCGACCGCGAAACCAGCGGTGTCGTCGTCTTCGCCAAAACCACCGACGTCGGCGTGCTCCTGCAACGGGCCACGCAGCATCGAAAAATCCGCAAGGTCTACTACGCGGTGCTCGTGGGCCGCTTGCCCGAACCCATCGAAGTCGACGCCCCCATCGGCAAAGACACAGCCGCCGCCGTATGGATGAAGCAGGCTATCGTCCCCGATGCCCAGTCCGCCCGCACCAACTTCCACCCCCTCGCATCCGCCGAAGGCTACACCCTCACCCAAATCGAACCCCACACCGGACGCCTCCACCAGATTCGAGTCCACGCCGCATCCATCGGCCATCCCGTCGCCGGCGACAAAATCTACGGCCCCGATCAACACCTGTTCCTCGAGTTCCTCGCCAACGGCTGGACACCTCGTCATGCCGCCCTCCTCCAGTTCGAGCGCCACATGCTCCACGCCTATGAGTGGGAATGCCTCGACCCTCGCATACCGCTCCGCTTCCGCGCGCCCCTGCCCCACGCATGGCAATCTGTAACATGCGTGGCCGGTGCGGCCCATCTCTTCTAACCGATACGCTGGAGAGAATGCTCGTCCTGCTCCTCTTCTGTTGCGCCGCGCTCTCGTCCGCAGCCGATCTCTTCCTCCGCAACGTCACCTACATCGACGTCACCGGCGCAAAGCAGCCCCACCGCACCAGCCTCTGGATATCCGGAAACCGCATCCACGCCCAGGGTCCGTCCGTGCCCGCTCCCGCCGCCGCCGAAATCATCGATGCCGAGGGCAAGTACCTCATCCCCGGCCTCTGGGACGCGCATGTCCACCTCGTGCGCGACGACTCCGATGCCATCCCCCTCCTGCGAAGCTTCCTTGATCACGGCATCACCACCGTGCGTGACATGGGCAGCATCCCCGATCGCATCGTTGCCCTCCGCCGCTCCATCGCGACAGGCCGCATCGAAGGTCCGCAAATGCTCGTCTGCGGAGCAATGCTCGACGGCCCGCCATCGAAAGCCGGACCCACCATGCAAATCGTATCGAACGCCGCCGAAGCCGCCGCCGCCGTGGATCGCTTCGCCGCCCTCAAAGTCGATTTCATCAAGGTCCAGCAAAATCTATCGGCCGAGTCCTACCGCGCCATTGTCAAAACAGCGAAGCAGAGAAAATTGCCCGTCATGGGCCACACCCCCGATGCCATCACCGTCACCGATGCCGTGCGCGCCGGCCAGCGCACCATCGAGCATCTCACCGGCGTCCTCGTCGCCTGTTCCTCGCGCGAAGCCGAACTGCGCGGCCACAT